>JAIRMD010000133.1 GCA_031258915.1 Prevotellaceae bacterium | reverse complement strand
GCGCTGGAAAACTTTCAACGATGGCAGCACCGTTGTCGGAGCAGCATTTAAGGAAAATACCCACTACCTGCGACCAATACCGCAATCGTTTCTCGACGCCGTTACTAAAGATGGGGTTGCGCTGACGGATGCCGAGAAGCAGGCAATGCAAAATACAGGGTATTGATTGCGCTGCATGACCAAAATAGCGCCCGTAGCGGCGGGGAAGCCCCTGATATATCACCTTTGTGGTGTGCAAAAGTAAACAACCTCAGCTACATTAAGTAGCTGAGGTTGTTTGTTGTAGAAAGTGTTTTTTACTTCATAGCTCGTAGCTCCCCCGCCTACCTCGTCGACTTTTCCAGCCGCTTCATAATGGAGAAAATGAACAAGGCGGAGAGCAGGCAGCAGATGATGAGCACGCCCCAAAAAGCAGCAAGGGAGAGCTTATCCCAGAACGCGCCCAGCACGCCCACCAGCAGGTTGCCGATGGCGGTGGCTGCAAACCATCCGCCTTGCATCATGCCCTTATACTGGGGCGGCGCAACCTTAGATACGAACGAAATGCCCATAGGGCTTAGGAACAGCTCGGCTAAGGTAAGCACCAAGTAGGTTCCGATGAGCCAACTCGGGGATACCAGCGTATCCGAAATGCCGTTGATGTCCGCCGGCGCGGGAAGCCCGATGGAGGCTACCAGCAGGATGATAAACCCAACACCGGCGAGTAGCATCCCATACCCGATTTTGCGGGGCGCCGAGGGCTCCTTAGACTTGCCCGCAAGGTAGGTGAACAGCCCCACGAACAGCGGCGTGAGCAGGATAATAAACAGCGGGTTGAACTGCTGGAATATCTGCGGCGTTATGGTAACCACGCTGCCGACGGCATCGGCGGCGCTTTTTACGTCAATAAAGTAGTCGGCCAGCAGCCCCGCTATGCCCAGCAGGATGAGCGCTATGCCCGCCTTTGCGTTGCGCTTGCCGCCAAAAAGCCCCATAGTCGAAAGGTAAATGCCGTACATAAACACGATAAAAGGAATGATGGCCAGCAGCGAGAACGCCATGTTGAACAGCGGCGAGATTTGGCTCTGCGTGTAGTCGCGGGCAAAGAACGTCATGCACAGCCCGTTTTGGTGGAACGACATCCAAAAGAATATTACCACAAAGAACACGAGGAAGAGCGCAATCAGCCGCTCCTTCACCTCTGCGGGCGAGAGCACCACCAGCTGCTCGTCCTTTTTGCCGGTTTGGGCTGCCTCCTGCAGCTGCTGCCGGTGCGTTTTGTCAACGGGCTTCCATGTTTTTTTGAACAGCAGGAATATCAGCACCGAAATCAGCAGGCTGATGCAGGCAACGCCAAACGCAAGGCTGTACGACTTGCTCAGCGCGTTGGCTACGTAGTACTGCCCGAAGCTGGCGGCGAAGGCCTGCGGGTTGTCGGCATCGCCAAAGAGGGCGGGGTTGCTGATGGCGATATTTTCGATGCGCAACCTCACGGCGGCCTTACCCTCAGCGTCGCTGGGGTTACGGCTGGAGAGGAGCGCGTAGTCGTCGCGCGAAACCTGCAGCGCAGCGCTGTCGCGCAGCAGCCCCGACAAGGTGAGCTGGTGCAGCCCGGCGGCTTTCAGCTTAAAGAGCAGCTCGCTCCTATCGCTCGGGAATATAACGCCTTCCTTCTTTTTTGCCTTTTTAATAGCGCTTACGCTATCCTCGGCGGTCAGCGCACCCGTGTGCCTGGCGAATACGGCGGCAGAAAAATCGGCCTCCTCCACCACGCGGTCGTTGAGCGCTACGTAGCTGGTGGCAATGGAAGCGTCGTAGGTAAAGCTATCCTTTGCCAAAAATGCGTTGTTGATGCTGTTGGCCATGCTTGGGGCAAAGAATGCGCCGATGTTGATGAACATGTAGAAGATGGAAAATGCAACGTCGCGCTTTGCCTTGTACAGGTTCGACTCGTAGAGGTTGCCCACCAGCACCTGCAGGTTGCCCTTAAAAAACCCCGTGCCCAGGGCGATGAGAAGCAGCGCCACAAACATCATCGCTTTGCCTGTGGCGTTGGCTTCGCTTGGCGCGGCAAGCAGCAGGTAGCCTGCAAACATGACGGCTGTGCCCAGCAAAATTGCCTTGCCGTAGCCCAATAGTTTGTCGGCAAAAAAACCGCCTATCAGCGGCAAAAAGTAAACTAAGCCAAGGAACGTTCCGTAGATAAGGCTTGTGGCCGACGAGGAAAGCCCGAACTTTGCCTGCATGTACAGGGTCAAAATGGCGAGCATGGTGTAGTAGCCAAACCGCTCGCCCATGTTGGTCAGGGCAAGCACCAGCAGCCCTTTGGGGTGATTTTTGAGCATAGATTTTTTGAGTTTTGATAATTTTAGAAACAGGTTGCAAGTATAGCCAAATCGTAATTTTTATTACATTTGCAAAGGTAAAAAAAATGGGTTAACTAAGCGCAAGCAGATTCGCAAATTTGCCATGAAAATAATCAACTCACGTGATATTCAATTTGTTGATAGCTACACGATAGCTCACGAGCCAATTTCGCCGGAGGCGCTGGTGGGTCGGGTGGGGGAGAGCTTGCGCCGTGCGCTGGTGCAGCGGCTGCCGCAGCGCCAGCGCGTAGCTGTGGTCTGCGGTAAGGGAAAGAACGGCGGCGACGGGCTTGCGCTTGCGCTCTCGCTTGCCGCTGATACGGCGTACCGCGTGCGCGTGCTGCTGTGCTATCCGCCGCAGGAGCTGTGCGCAGAGGCGGTGTATTTTTACGAAAAGGTACGGCAAGCCTCGCCGGTGGCGTGCGAGCAGGTGAGCGCCGACAGGATGCCGGTGTTTGAGCTTGATGAGCTGGTGGTGGATGCGCTGCTGGGCACGGGGCTGAGCCGTCCGCTTGCAGGCTACGAGCGGCAGCTGGTGCAGCGCATCAACGGCAGCGGTTGCAGCGTGCTGGCGGTGGACATTCCGTCGGGCATGAGCGCCGACGACGGCCTGCCTGCAGACGATTCGGCGGTGGTGCAGGCACGCTACACCTTTACGCTCAACGCGCCCAAGCTCTCCATGATGCTTCCTGCCTCCGGCGAGCCTGCCGGCGAGCTGCACGTGCTCGACATCGGGCTGCACCCCGATGCCATTGGCAAGGTGGCATCGCCGTACCGCTACTTTACGCAGGCCGATGCGCTACAGCTGGTCAAGCCCCGCAGGAAGTTTTCGCACAAGGGCAGCTACGGACGCTGCCTGCTCGTGGCGGGTTCGCAGGGCATGATGGGCGCGGCAGTGCTGGCCGCCCGCGCGTGCTACCACGCTGGCGCAGGCCTGCTCACGGCGCACGTGCCCAAGCGCGGCATCGATATTATGCAGATTGCCGTGCCGGAGGCGGTGCTTAGCGTTGACGAGGATGAGGGCTGCTTTACGAGCTGCAAAAATATAAATATGAGCAGCTACAGCGCACTTGCCGTGGGGTGCGGCACAGGCAGCGGGCAGCGTACCGCTGTAGCGCTGGAGGATTTGCTGCAGGCGGCCTCGTCGCTTCCCTTGGTGCTTGATGCCGACGCTCTCAACATTGTTGCCGCCGATAAGCGCCTGCTCGACCTGCTGCCTCCCAACGCCGTCCTTACGCCGCATGTAAAGGAATTTGAGCGGCTGGTGGGGTCATGCGGCAGCAGCAAGGAGCGGCTCGCCCGCCAGCAGCAGCTGGCCAAAGCGCACCGCTTGGTGGTGGCGCTCAAGGGAGCGCACACCTCCGTGGCGCTGCCCGACGGCACCGTCAGCTTCAACTCGTCGGGCAACGCAGGCATGGCTACTGCCGGCAGCGGCGACGTGCTCACGGGCGTAATCTTAGCCCTGCTGGGGCAGGGCTACCCGCCGGAGCAGGCCGCCACGCTCGGCGTGTACATGCATGGCGCGGCAGGCGATGCGGCAGCAGCGCACACATCGCAGCGCTACATCACGGCAACAGATATTGTGGAGCGGTTGTATGAGGGGTGTACGCCTGCTTAATTTTTGAAGAATAACCACGCTATCTTCGCGAACCTTTTTGATAAGCTAACAAATTCTTTGATAGCAAGGTGCGCCGCACGTGAGATTTACGCCATCTTTTATGTTACCACCAATTTTTCAACTCCCAGCTCAAAGTATGTTTATAAATAGTAGCGCCAAAATAGGTGGTATTTCCAAAATGTTTAGTAACATTGCACGGCGGAATTTTTCTATCGATTATTTTGCCAGCCATTAAGCTGCTTGCAGTAGCGTAGGCCGAAGTTGGCAAAAGCAAAGCTCCGGATATCTGTAATTTCTATTTTTTACTGAGGGATGAACTTCGATTTTCTGTACGACATTCAATGGGATGAAATTCCTGCCCGTATATGCGCCATTTATGGTCTTTTTGTACTGTGCGCGCTTATCCAGCTGCACTACTACCTTGTTCAGCACCGCAAGGTTGTTCGCTTTACCTCGTCCGTGCGGCATAAAAAGCGCAGCAATCAGCTCCCCGTATCAATAGTTATGTGCGCCAAGAATGAACGGCAGAACTTGGAAAAACACCTGCCGCTGTTCTTGAAGCAAGACTACCCGGAGTTTGAGGTGGTAGTAGTAAACGATTGCTCTACCGACGAGAGCGAAATGCTGCTCTACAACCTCAGGCAATACCACAACAACCTGCAAGTTACCACCATTGAGCGGGATAGGAAGTTTATGCACGACAAAAAGTTGGCCATCACCGTTGGCATCAAAGCCGCACGCTACGAAACCATCATTTTTACCGAGCCCGACTGCGCCCCGAGCAGCGATAAGTGGCTCGACGCCATGCAGCAGGCATTTGGCGATACGGGGGAGGTGGTGATAAGCTACTGCCACAGCAAGCGGCGGAAAGGCCTTGCAGACAAGATTATGCGCTCCGACAGCGTATTTTCGGCGCTGTTTTTGCTTCATGCCGCCATCAAAGGTGCCCCCTACCGTAGCAGCAGCAAAAATATGGGCATAAGCCAAACGCTCTTTTTCCGCAGCAAAGGTTTTGCGAGCTACAGCTCATACCCTCGCAGCGAAGAAACCATTTTTTTGTGCCGCAACGCCAACCGGCAAAATACGCGGGTAACGCTTGCGCGCGATGCTATTCTTACCTCGTCGCAGCAGCTGACCTTTGGCCAGTGGTTCCGGCAGAAGTGCATATACGCTTCGCTGCTGCACATGGGGAAGCGCGGTAAAAGGCGTATTCGCACAGAGATGATTTCGCGCACGCTGTTTTTTCTGAGCGCCGCTGCGCTCGCCGGCATTGTAGCGCTACATCGGGAGTACCTGCCAATCGCTGCCGTAACCGTAGCGCCGCTGCTGCTCATCTGCCTTGCAGCAAAAATGTTTATTTTCATCGGGGCAGCCAAAAAGCTGCAAGAGCGCGGCATTGTTGTATGGCTGCTGCTGTGCGATATTTTGCTGCCGCTGCTCGCCTTTATTACTGCAATGGCGCGCCCCAACCTGCAAAGAATAAAGAAAATCAAGTAAAAGCAATGCAGAAAGAGGCGGAAAAAATCGGTTTGCAGCAGATAGAGCAAGCGCGCAAGGGAGATGTAAGCGCCTTTAATAGGCTTATAGAAAGATACTACGAAGGCATTTTGCACCTTCTCAAGCAGCGCCTCGGAAATGTTGCCGATGCCGAAGATTTAGCCCAGCAAACATTCGCCAAAGCGTTCGAAAACTTAGGCAGCTACTCCAGCAAGTATGCATTCAGCACGTGGGTGTACAGCATAGCCAACAACTGCTGCATTGACTTCATGCGCAAGCGCAGGATAGGTAGCACTGTTTCCATTGAAAAACTTGTTGAAGATGAGGATTTTAATACTAAAAATGCCCAGCTAAACCCGGAAGAAACTATGATTGCCGAGCAAGAGATGATGGAGGCATCGCTGCTGCTGGACAAGCTCAAGCCGCAGTACCGCCGCATCATTGAGCTCCGCTACCTGAAAGGCTATGCCTACGAAGAAATTGCCGCAGAGCAGAACATGCCTATAGGCACGGTGAAAACGCATTTGTTTAGGGCTAAAGATTTGCTGGTAAAAATGATAGTCGCAAAACATAAGCCCTAAATCTTTTAATTAGCTGCCTGATAGGTAGAACAAAATCTGAAATCTTTGAATCTGAAATCCAAAATCGTATGATTCCATTTTATCGCCGGCATATAGGTCCGAGCGAGGCAGAAATAGCCGAAATGCTTGGCGCTGTTGGCGTGAAGAGCATAGATGAGCTGGTGGAGCAGGTTATCCCTGCCGATATTCGCCTGCCGCAGCCGCTCAAGCTGAGCGCTGCCATTGGCGAGCACGAGTACTTGCAAAAAATAAAGCTGCTTGCCGCAAAAAATAAACCGCTGCGCACCCTGATAGGCATGGGGTACTACGGCACGTACCTTCCTGCCGCCATTCAGCGCAATATTTTGGAGAATCCCGCATGGTACACCTCCTACACGCCCTATCAGGCCGAGATTTCGCAGGGGCGGCTGGAGGCGCTGCTCAACTTCCAAACCGTAGTATGCAGCCTCACCGGTATGCAGGTGAGCAGCTGCTCGCTGCTTGACGAAGCTACCGCCGCCGCCGAAGCCATGCACATGATGCTTGAGCTGCGCCCGCGAGAGGCCGTAAAGCAGGGGCGAAACGAGCTGTTTGTTGACGAAAATATTTTCCCCCAAACGCTCGACGTTCTCCGCACGCGCGCTACCCCGCTCGGCGTGAAGGTTACGGTGGGGAGCTTTGAAGCGGACGAGCCGAGCGACAAGTGCTTTGGCGCTGTGGTGCAGTACCCCGCCGCCAACGGCGAGGTGCGCAGCTACGCCGCCTTTGCGCAGAAGCTGCACGAGAGGCAGATTCTGCTCACCGCCGCCTGCGACATCCTGAGCCTTGCGCTGCTGCAAGAGCCGGCCGCGTGGGGCGCTGATATTGCCGTGGGCAGCACGCAGCGCTTCGGCATCCCAGTGGGCTTTGGCGGGCCTCACGCCGGATACATGGCTACCAAAGATGCCTACAAGCGCTCCATGCCCGGACGCATCATCGGCGTTTCGATAGACCGGACGGGCAGACCCGCGCTACGCATGGCGCTGCAAACGCGCGAGCAGCACATCAAGCGCGAAAAGGCCACCAGCAACATCTGCACCGCGCAGGCGCTGCTGGCAAGCATGGCGGGCATGTACGCCGTGTACCACGGCGCCGAAGGGGTAGCTTCCATAGCGCAAAGCGTGCACCGCTGCGCCGCCTCCTTTGCCAATGCGCTGCTGCAAAAAGGATGCACGCTGGCAAGCAAAAGCTTCTTCGACACGGTGGAAGTCCGGAGCGTGAGCGCCGCCGAAGTAAAGGTGAAGGCCGAAGCTGCCGGATTTAACTTCTTCTACCCCACCCCAACCAGCGTGCGCATGAGCTTCGACGAGCTCTCTACGGACGATGAGGTGAAAAAAATTGCCGCTTTGTTTGGCTGCCAAGCCAAGCCTGCCGAGGGCTGCAGCTTCGACAAAAGCCAGCAGCGCAGCAGCGCCTTTTTGACGGAAAAAGTTTTTTCGCAGTACCGTAGCGAAACTGAGCTGATGCGCTACATCAAGCAGCTGGAGCGGCGCGATATATCCTTAGCCCACAGCATGATTCCTTTAGGCTCGTGCACCATGAAGCTCAACGCCGCCGCCGAAATGCTGCCGCTCAGCTGGCAGGAGTTCGGCAGCGTGCACCCGTTTGTCCCGCGCGAGCAGGCGCAGGGCTACCTCGAGCTGGTGGACGAGCTGGCAAAAGACTTGGCCGAGATTACGGGCTTCGATGCCGCCTCGCTTCAGCCCAACTCCGGCGCCAACGGCGAGTACGCCGGGCTGATGGCTATTCGCCGCTACCACCTCTCGCGCGGAGAGGCGCACCGCAACGTGGCGCTGATTCCCGCCTCGGCGCACGGCACAAACCCGGCAAGCGCAGCCATGGCTGGCATGGCAGTAGCGGTAGTGGCGTGCGATGAGCAGGGCAACGTCTGCGTAGAGGATTTGAAGGCAAAGGCCGCGCAGCACGCGCAAAACCTCTCGTGCCTCATGATTACCTACCCCTCGACGCACGGCGTTTTTGAGAGCAAAATCCGCGAAATGGTGAGCATTGTGCACAGCAGCGGCGGGCAGGTTTACATGGACGGCGCCAACATGAACGCTCAGGTGGGGTACACCAGCCCCGGCTTCATTGGCGCCGACGTATGCCACCTTAACCTGCACAAAACATTTGCCATACCGCACGGCGGCGGCGGGCCGGGCGTGGGGCCTGTCTGCACGGCAAAGCACCTCACGCCGTTCCTGCCCTCGCACGGCATGGCAACAGCCGACGAGGGGAGCGGCACGGGCGCTGTTGCCGCAGCTCCGCTGGGCAGCGCAAGCATACTGCCCATCACCTACGGCTACATCAAAATGATGGGCGCCGAAGGCCTGCGACGCGCCACCGCCATAGCCATCCTCAACGCCAACTACATATCGCGCAAGCTCTCGCCGCACTACGCTACGCTGTACACGGGCAGCAGCGGCCGCGTGGCGCACGAGTGCATCATCGACTGCCGCGAGCTCCGCTCCACCTACGGGGTGGAGAGCAGCGATATTGCCCGCCGCCTGATGGACTACGGGTTCCACGCGCCAACGCTATCGTTCCCCGTCCACGAAACGCTCATGGTGGAGCCTACCGAAAGCGAGGACAAGGCAGAAATCGACCGGTTTGTCGAGGCGCTGATTGCCATAAAAGCAGAGTGCGAGGAAGTAAGGAGCGGCGCAGCCGACAAAGCCGACAACCTGCTCAAGATGGCGCCCCACACGGCGCATGAGCTCTGCGCAAGCGAGTGGACGCACCCCTACAGCCGCGAGCGTGCCGCTTTTCCGCTGGAGTGGGTAAAGGAAAATAAGCTTTTCCCCTACGTAAGCAAAATAGACAACGGCTACGGCGACCGGAAGCTGGTGTGCACTTGCGAAGCGGTTAAAGAGTAGAAATTGGCGCGATTTATTCATTGATTCTGAAATTTGGCGCTGGTGCAAAAAAAGGCATCTTCTAATGAGAATGTTTTGTTGGTTTTTGCATCACCTCCAATGATTTATATTCTAAAAACAGTTACTACTATGCAAAAAATACTATCCGTTATGATCACGCTGCCGGTGGCCATGCTGCTGAGCACAAAAGTTGCAGCGCAAGCAGCCGCCTACGACCGCCCGACGGTCAACTTTATGCTGCTCACGCACGGCGATGCCTACGACGAGCCAACATCAAAGGCGCTACGGCAGCTTCCGCCAGAAGCAAAATTTTACACCAACCCGCTGGACGTGAGCGTGCTTCATCTTCCCCAAGCGCCCCGCAGCAGCGCCTTGCCTGCTGCGTGGCAGCAAGTGCTGACGGAGCTCACGCGACAAAATGTTGCCCGGAAAGAGGTGGCGGCATGGTACCAGCGCAAGCCGGACGGCAGCATGAGCATGGAGCTCATCCACCGGAGAGGCGAGTTTAACGCCACCGACGAGACCTTCCTTATGGCCAACGCTACCAAGCGCGGCGTTGACGAGCTCAAGGACTTGGGGCGCAAGCTCATCCCCAAAACCTACGTGGTGGCGCTGGACTACGGCGACATTGGCTACTCGGCCAGCGCAGAGTCCGATATCCACACGTGGAAAGCTACGGTACGCGCTATGGTGTTCCGGCTGCAATTCGGCAGCGAGGCGGAGAATAGCGTCTACGACATTTGGCCGGACGAGCAGGATTCGCCCGAAGTGCTTGCCGAAAAGAGCAGGCGCTTTGAGCAGCTCCCTTTTGCGCTGGAGTTCGTGCAGCAGGCCAGCGTGAACGCCAGCGCCAGCGCGCTCATTACGGGCAAAGTGAGCGGCAAGCAGAGCAGCGGCCTGCAAGGGTTGGCAGCGCTCGCCCTTGGGGTGAAATCCAAGGAGGCGCTGCTGAACGAAATGATAGGTAAGGGCTACAGCAACATTCTGAACGAGCTGGAGAAAAAAGTAGCGGCGTTCAAGGTGCAGGCGGGCGTGTGGGAGCTCAACCCTATCCGCGCCAAAATAGGCAAAAAGGAGGGGCTTAAAACCGACCAGCGCTACTACGTGCTGGAGTACGAGCAAAACCGCAAGGGTGAGCAGAAAGCCGTGCGCAAGGCGGTGGTGCGCGTTGCCGGCGGCGTTGCCGACAACCGCACGCTGGCAACCGGCAAAAGCGAGGCCAGCTCGTTCTACCAAATTGCCGGACGGAGAGTGGAAAAGGGTATGACGCTCGAGCAGCGCAACGATGCCGGAATAGGCCTGCTGGCAGGCGGCGGCACAGGAATGAACGGCAACTCCGCTCTGGCGCTGCTGCGCACCGAGTTTCTCACCAACAAGCTTGTCAACCTTGGCGTATGGCCGGGGCTGTACGTCTACATCGAAGGCACGATGGAAGCGGCAAGCTACACGCTGACGGATAAGTTTCTGGACAGCTACGGCCTGACCGACAACGCTAACAGCAGCTACTCCTTCACGCGGGCGGACTTCGGGCTTGGCCGGGGGATTTATTTTTGGCGCAACTTCTCGCTCTCTCCTTACGTAGGGCTTGGCTGGGAAGTCGTGAGCGTAAAAGAAATGTCGTTTGAAACCATATACTACAAGGCCGGTGCAAACTTTACCATCAACATTTACTACCCGCTTCAGCTGGTGGGCGGCGTGAGCGGCCTGGCATACGGCACGCCAACCCTCAAAGACGAGAAGGACGATGACGATGCAGCCGTCACCGATGCCGCTATGCCCGGCAAATATAGCGACATCTTCAGCGGGCGCAGCAGCGGAGGCGTGTCGGGGTTTGTGGGCGTGAGAATCAATTTTTAACCACTGCTGATAGTGAATTAACAAATTCAAGCTTCCCATATTTTCCGAAGGTGGAAATCTTGAGTTAGTATAATGCTGTCGGAGAATGCAGGTGTCAATATAAACCCAATCATAAATTCTTAATAATTAAATCATAAATGCCATGAAAAACGACAATATTAAAACAATCAACGCCCACCAGCAGCAAATCTACGACCTGTTTGAAAGGGAAACGGCAGCGGAGCTTTTGAAAGGATACCGCGATACGTTAAATAACCTTATTGGGGGGGGGGGTAAATCGTTAAAAATCTTAGACTTAGGCGGTGGCGCGGGACACTTTGCCATGTCCTTACGCAGCTGTTTTCCCGATAAGCGCTGCGAGATTTTTGTGCTGGACACCACCCAGTACGGCACGTGGACAAAAAATGCCGATAAAATAACTTTCGTGAAGGATTCGGCAGAAAATTTGAGCAAGCTGTTTGCGGAGGAAACCTTTGACCTGATATTCGCCAATCGGGTATTCCACCACTTCGTCAAAAGTTCATGGAGTAAAAGCTTTCGCGGCATGGCTGATATTATGAAGCAAGTTGCTTTTATACTAAAGAAAAACGGATTGTTTTGCGTAACCGACCATTTTTTCAATGGGCGGCTACATCACACATCAACAAGTAAAATTATTTATGCTTTGACTTCGATTAAGCTTAAACCAATTGCTATGTTGTTCAGGAAATTGGAAGCTCACACGGCAGGTATAGGGGTGTGCTTCTTATCAAAAAAGATGTGGCTTCATTTGTTTTCTCAAACGGGTTTCATTATCGAAGCTTTAAAAGAAAGTCCAAATCGTAAGTTGAAATGGTACGAAGATCTCTTTTTATTTATCAAAAACCATAGCGGAGACAACGTGATTATTCTTCAGAAAAAGGCGGGGTAATGCTAAGCAATAGAAAACGCGTCAATTGGGGAGAGGGTGATGCACGGTTTCCCATATTTTCCGTATCGCAACGCGGGTTGCTGTAACGACGGTTGCGCTACGAAAAAGTATGCTTCAAACAACTTATAGCTAACGCGATGTATTTTTATGACAGAGAACCGGAAATTGCAAATTTGAGAGAAATTGAAGAGCGCTCTGCGCTTTTTGCTCAAATGACCATGCTTATAGGACGGCGAAGAGTTGGCAAAACTACTTTGCTCAGAAATGCTTTCGCCAAAACGCAAGTGCTGTATTTTTTTGCTGCCAAGAAAAATGAAATCCTTTTATGCGAGGAATTTACGCGAGCGACGGCAGAGAAGCTCGGCCTTTCGCTGGGGCAATTTCAAAGCTTTGCCGGCCTTTTCAAAGCATTAATGCTCCACTCGAAAGCACAGAATTTCACGCTAATCGTTGATGAGGTTCAGGAATTTGCCAATATTAACCCTGCCGTTTTCAGCGAAATTCAGCATGTTTGGGACACATACAAAGACGAAAGCAAAATCAATGTAGTTTTTTGCGGTTCCATTTATGCGATGATGAAACGAATTTTTGAAAACTCCAAAGAGCCGCTCTTTGGACGTGCAACCGCCAAAATTATTCTCAAGCCATTTGATATTCAAACCATAAAGCACATATTAAGCGATCACCACCCAAGCTACACCGCCGACGACCTGCTTTCGTTTTATATGCTTACAGGGGGCATTGCAAAGTATATTGAGCAGCTGGTGATGAACAAGGCTTTTACCAAAAAGCAAATTTTTGATGCGGTTTTTCATGACGGCTCTTTTTTCCTCGATGAAGGCAGGGCCGTGCTGATTGACGAATTTGGCAGAGATTACAGCAACTATTTTTCGATACTGTCCCTTTTGGCCGACGGCAAAACCGACAGAAGAGAATTGGAAAGTACACTGCAAATTGCGGCCGGCGGTTACCTCGACAAGCTCGAAAACGAATACGGCCTGATAAAACGTCGTCGTCCGTTTGGAGCAAAAGAAGGAAGCCGGAGCAACAAATACGTGATTGAGGACAACTTCCTGAATTTTTGGTTTCGATTTATCTACAAATATCGCAGCGCTGTGGAAATAAATAATTTGGACTATGTTCGCCGTATTGTCGAGCGCGACTATGAGACATATAGCGGCGTAATTTTGGAAAAATATTTTCGCCAACAGCTTGCCGAAAGCAGGCAGTTCTCCGAAATCGGAAGCTACTGGGACAGAAAAGGAGAGAACGAGATAGACATTGTTGCAGTCAATGATTTTGAGCGGAAAATTGTTTTTTACGAAGTCAAGCGAAACGAACACCGCATAAGCTTGAATGATTTACAGCTGAAATCGCAGGGTGTGGTTAAACATTATGCAGGTTATCGGGTTGAGTACAGGAAATATTCATTGAAAAGTATCACTGCTGACTGACAAATCTAAAAACTCGTTTCGTACGTCGGGTTAAGCTCCGCCGCAGGTAAGCTGGAAAAATGGTTGAGCGATTTTGAATTTACGGATAGCTGAATCTAAGAAGGTGGAAAGCTTGAGCTAACAAATAGGAAAAAGCTAAATCTTTTTTTCACCGAAAAAATGGGGGAAGGAGGGCAGCTTTTTTGCTCTGAAAATAAAAATCAGCAGCATGGCTACTGTAAATACTGCCCCGCCCGTGCAGGCAATGGCGGAGGGCAGGGCAAATCCTTCCGGGGCGATGAGCAGGTAGGTGGAGCAAACCAGCGTCATGAACACTGCCGGAATGAGCGTAATCCAGTAGAAGCGCTTTTGCTGCACAAAATATACGGTGATTGCCCACAGGGTGCAGGCCGCCAGCGTTTGGTTGCTCCACGCAAAGTAGCGCCAAATGATGTCGAAGTTGACCTGCAGGAGCAAAGCCACAGCGCAAAAAATGGGCAGGGTAATGTACAGCCTGCTCCTGACGCTGCGCTGCCCCACGCCTGCAATATCCGCCACAATAAGGCGCGCTGAGCGCAGGGCAGTATCGCCGGAGGTGATGGGCGCTACCACCACGCCAACGAGGGCTACCAGCGCACCCACTCGCCCCATCCACGTGTTGACAATAACGTCAACCACCGCAGCGGCATTGCTGTCGTGCTCTGCAAGGAAATTTTGCAGCCCTCCAACCGAGCCGAAAAAGCTTGCGGCGGCGGCAGCCCACGTGAGCGCTATCAGCCCTTCGGCAATCATAGCGCCAAAAAAGATTCGCCGCCCCAGCTTTTCGCTCTTCATGCACCGCGCCATGAGGGGCGACTGCGTGGCGTGAAAGCCCGATATGGCGCCGCAGGCAATGGAAATGAACATGAGGGGAAAAATGGGGTACTGCTCGGCATCGGGGCGCATGTTGCCTGCGCCCTGCGTGATTTCGGGGATGGCGGGATGAAAGTAAATGAGCGAAAGCAAAACGCCAACGGCCATGAGTATCAGCGCAGCCCCAAAAATGGGGTAAACGCGCCCTATGAGCTTGTCAATAGGGAGCAGCGTGGCCAAAAGGTAGTACGCAAAAATCATCGCTACCCAAAACGTGGTGGTCATAAAATCGGGCGTGAAGCCTGCCAGCAAGCCGGCGGGGCCTGCAATGAACACAGCCCCTACCTGCAGCATGAGCAGCACCGTAAATACCCGTATGCCCTGCTTGAAAGGCTTGCCCATGTACTGCCCTATGGTTTCGGGCAGGCTTTCGCCGCCGCGCCGCAGGGAGAGCATGCCCGCGCAGTAATCGTGCACCGCACCGCCAAAAATGCAGCCAAACACAATCCACAAGAAAGCCGCCGGGCCGTACACCGCGCCCATGATAGCGCCGAATATAGGCCCCAGCCCTGCAATGTTCAGCAGCTGGATGCAGAAAATCTTCCACCACGGCAGCGGGACGTAGTCCACGCCGTCGTAGCGAGTTTGAGCGGGGGTGGGGCGGCTGGCATCTATGCCGAAAATGCGCTCAACGATGGCGCCGTAGGCTACGTAGCCTACCACCAAAAGAATTGCAGAGGCAATGAAGGTGTACATTTGTTTAG
>JAIRMD010000125.1 GCA_031258915.1 Prevotellaceae bacterium | reverse complement strand
AAATACCGATGCCGTATCAGCGCTGATAGACAGCGTAATATCCTGCGTCAGGTAGGCACCCTTGATGTTGAGCCGCAGCGTCCTGAAGGTATCAACGCGCACCGTGCCAAACGCCAGCGCACTTGGCGACATGCTTACCGATGGAGGGGGAAGGGGTACATCGCAGGTAATTACCACCGAAGACAAGTAAGCAGCAGAACTACCTCTTTTAATTGCAAAAAACACGTACTCCGTTCCGCTAAAATCCTCGGCAGTCCAACCTGTATCTGATGCTAAGCCAACCCGTGTTCCGTCGGTTACGCTGTAGCTGCCGGTGTCGCTGTTTACTAAGCGTGATGTCTTCCCGCCGTAGCACGAAGAAGGCCGCGGCGTGCTTACGCTATGTAGCTCAATGCTCACAATTTTTCCGGGGAGCGGCGTAGTGTTGTATAGCACACCGTTAGCGGCTTCCATCTGAATAGCGTCTGCGTTAACGCCAGTCCCTTCGGTAATTGCCTTTCCTCCAAAAGAAACATCGTCCTGTGTCCAGGTTCTCTCTGCACCATTGTTGTAGTTGCCGGAGTTAAGCGTACCTCCTCCATGCTTTATTGAATCCGCCGTTATGGTTATAGTACGAATTTCGCCACGTACTCTCCCGCTTCCCGCCACCACGACGGCAAGAAGTAAAAGTAGTTTAAAAATCGTTTTCATAGTTTTGTGTTATGCTGCCCGCGTGCAGTGTAAGCTCAGCATTAGCGCGAGGCTCCCCCAAAAAAAATCACAGTGCGATGATTTGCTTCGGTGCTGTATAAAAAAATGATTTCAAACGTAGTAAAAAATTTTTACGCAAGCAAGCTATAAATTATTATCGAAGTATTATTAAGGTTTTCAGCTCTCAATCTTAATGCCTATCTTTACGCCCCAACTATAGCAGCAGATATAGCCATGCTTCTTTTTCGACAAGCCCACTGCGACGGCTCGTGCATTGCCGTAGCCGAAATTCCGGACAGCGACTCCCTGCTGCCCGATAAGTTCTTTTCGGCGCAGGAGGCGCAGGAGTACCGGCTGCTGGGCAGCGCCAAGCGGATGCGCGAGCGCACGGCAGCGCTCCAGCTGCTGCACCACACGCTGGGCGTTGAGGATGCGCTGCACCACTACCCCAACGGAAAGCCCTACCTTGCGGCAGACTCGCACCGCATCAGCATTTCGCACACGCGCCGTTGCGTGGCTGTGGCGCTGCACCCGTGCAGGGAGGTGGGGGTGGATGTAGAGGAGATATCGCGCAGCTTCGCAAAGGTTGCGCCGCGCTACCTTTCGGCAGGCGAGTTGGCGCACTGCAGAGCGCCGGTGCAGCTGTGCGTGGCGTGGTGCGCCAAAGAGACCGTTTACAAGCTCGCCGGCGAAGAAGGCGTAGATTTTGCGAAGCACATACTGCTTAACCTGCTTAACGTTGACGAAGAAGGAAGCTTAGCGGCGCTTTTTGCAGGAAAAGGGAAGTCTTCATGCTTTACTGTCCACTACAAGGTTATTGGTGATATTGCTGTTGCATACGCGAAAAAGTAAGGTTTTTATAATTTTTACGAAACATTTTATGCAGCTGCGCGTAATGCCAAGATTTAATGCTAACTTTGCCTCATGCATAATTCACCACTTATAATTCATAATTCATTAAATATCATGCAAAAAAATATATTCTTCACTACGCTCATGCTGCTGCCTATGCTGCTGCTTGGGCAAAAGCAGCTTGCGCTGCAATCCCCTTCGGGAGCGCTGAAAGTAGAAATTGCTGTGGGCAAAACCATCAGCTACTCCGTGCTGCATCAGGGCGACGTAGTGCTCGACAGCTCCACCATATCCATGACGTTTACCGATGGCACGAAGTGGGGCGTTGACCCGCGCCTGACGAAGCAGGAAGCTCGCACCGTAAGCGGCGTCATTGCCTCTCCGCTGTACAAAAAGGCTGAGGTCGAGGAGCGCTACAACGAACTCAAGTTGCGCTTTAAGGGCGGCTACAGCATAACCTTCAGGGCGTACGACGACGGGGTGGCGTACAGATTTGAGGCCTCGCAAAAAAAACCTTTTTTTGTGGCAGATGAGCAGGCAGAGTTCCGCTTCCCCGACGACGGCAAAGCCTACATCCCATACGTCCGAACAGGCAGCAGCAGCAGCAACGCTTCGTTTGAGGCGCAATTCTTCAACTCTTTTGAAAATACGTACCACGTCGCGCCGCTTTCGGGCTGGGATACGCTGCGGCTGGCGTTCCTGCCCGTGCTGGTGGAGAGCGCAAAGGGGAAAAAGGTATGCATCACGGAGGCCGACCTGCTCAGCTATCCGGGCATGTTCCTCTCAAATGCCTCCGCCTCCAAAACCCTCAAGGGCGTTTTTGCGGCCTGCCCCAAGGAGGTGCAGCAGGGAGGCCACAACATGCTGCAGGAAAAAGTGCTGACGCGCGAGCCTTACATCGCACGCTTTGGCGGCGGAAAAGCGGAGCTCCCGTGGCGAATCGTAATCGTAGCCGAAAAGGACGCTGAGCTGGCCGACAACGATATGGTGTACAAGCTCGCCTCGCCAAGCCGCATCAACGACATTTCGTGGATTAAGCCGGGCAAGGTAATGTGGGACTGGTGGAACGACTGGAATATTTACGGCGTGAACTTCCGCGCAGGGGTCAACAACAGCACCTACAAGTACTACATTGACGCCGCTGCGCAGCTTGGGCTTGAGTACGTCATCCTCGACGAAGGGTGGTCGGTGAACAAAAAAGCCGATTTGATGCAGGTAGTGCCGGAAATAGACTTGCCGGAGCTGGTGCGCTACGCTACCTCCAAAAGCGTAGGGCTAATCCTCTGGGCCGGCTACTACGCCTTCAACAGGGATATGGAGGCCGTATGCAGGCGCTACTCCGAAATGGGCATCAGGGGATTTAAGGTGGACTTCATGGACCGCGACGACCAGCAGATGGTCGATTTTTACCTGCGCACGGCGGCCGTTGCCGCCAAGTATCACCTCCTGATAGATTTTCACGGAGCCTACAAGCCAACGGGCTTGCAGCGCACCTACCCCAACGTGCTCAACTTTGAGGCCGTATTCGGGCTGGAGCAAATGAAGTGGGCATCAAAGGTAGATCAGGTAGCGTACGAGCTTACCATCCCGTTCATCCGTATGGTTGCCGGGCCAATGGACTACACGCAGGGTGCCATGCGCAACGCCACGCGGCAGAGCTACCGTGCGGTGTACAGCGAGCCGATGAGTCAGGGCACGCGCTGCCGCCAGCTGGCGCAGTACGTCATCTTCGAGTCGCCGCTCAACATGATGTGCGATGCCCCTCCTGCCTACCTGCAGGAGCAGGAGTGCACCGCCTTCATTGCCGCCATCCCTACCGTATGGGACGAAACAAAGGTGCTTGACGGCGAAATAGGGAAGTACATTGCTGTTGCCCGCCGCAAAGCCGGCGAGTGGTACGTTGGCGGCATGGGCGACTGGAGCGCTCGCAGCGTGGAGGTAGACCTCTCGTTCCTTGGCGAAGGCGCGTTTGTCGCCGAAATTTTCCGCGACGGCATAAATGCCGACCGCGCCGCAAGAGACTACATCAAGGATGCTGTAAGCATTCCGGCCAACCGGAAAATTACCGTAGCTATGGCCCCCGGCGGTGGATATGCCATGAAGATTTATAGAAAAGCGGATAGCGAATAGTAAGTGAGGTAGCAAGCACCGACTTTTAGTATTCCCACAAATCGTGCTCAAAGGTAAAGATTTCGTTCTTTATCCTTTCCGACTCCAGCAAAGCGGTATAGCCGTTGGACATATAGCTCACGATAGAGCGGTTATTGTGCGGGTTCGATTCCTTTGTAATGTAAGAGCTGAAGCGACGCCCGTTAAATATGTCATCGTACGACCAGACCGAAGCGTCGTTATTGGACAGGTAGGCCGGCGTACGCGCCAGTAGCTTGCGCGCTTCGTCGTAGTGCACCCAAAAGAGCTGCTTTTTTTGCAGCTCGCCATCTGCGTCTTCATCCCCACTCCCCGTATTCAGCAGCTTTTTATATACCCGTATAGGGCAAATTCCCACTACGCGCACCATCATTTTGGAGTAGTGCTTATCAAAAAACCAGTCCTCCTTGATAAGCAGCTCGCGCACCTCATCCCATTTATACTCTCCGCGAACAAAAATGGTAGTATCGCCCGATCCGTCCATTTTTTGCCTGCGCTCGGATTTATCCACGGCATCAAAGTTTGCGGTTACATCCCGAGGCGACAGCAGCGTTGTAAACTCGTCGTCGTCCGTGCCAAAAGCCCGGATTTCGCCGCTGTGTATGGCATCCACAAGCGTTTGCACTAAGCTGCGCCGCAGCGTCATATCTACCGTAGGGTAGTACAGCGGGAAGTTAAGCTTTTCGCGCATGTCAACAGTACGCCAAATTCGCTTTGACCAGATTACATCTGCCTCGCGAATATACGGGTAGGGTATAGGGTCGCGCGTTGCAATGATTTGCTTTTGGAACAACCCATCCTGCGCCAAATTTTTCTTTAAGCCATTCGTTGCTGCTGGTTCTGCCGCTGCTGCAGGTTTCTGCGCCCACGCTGCTATAGCAGTCGTAGCAAGCAGCGTCATCATCATTACCGCCGCCAAAATTAAAAAATTTGTCTTTTTCATAAATACTTTCACCTTAAAAAAATAACCATACAATACTACGATGTAAAATCACCTTACTTTTATACTTAAATCTTGCAAATCAACCACTTTGCCATCCGGACCTACCGCTTTGATTTCGGTAATGCTTAGGCGCTGGCCGCTTTGCAGCCTGTTCATTATTTGCTTTTGCTTGTCGGTAAACATTTGGTTATATGCCGTTTGTTCTTGCACATAGCCATCAATGGAGGCAAATACCACAAAAGACTTTATCGAAAACTTCAAGTCAAAGTCAAAATCCGGCGGCATGATGGCGCGAATGCCCTGCGAGGATATCAGCTGCTGCCGGGTGGCTGTTTTTCCCTGTATCCCGTCCATTTCGGGTGTCGGCTTGGGCACGTTTTTTACGCGGAACATTTTTTTGCCCATGTTGCGCTCTTCTCCGTTTATTTCTGCCACAATGCTCACTTCGCAGATAGTTCCATCGCCGGGGTTTATCCAGTACTGCCTGTTTTCTCTGCTCAGCGCTCCGTTGCTCACGCTAATCCGCACCTTGTTGTCGGGGATACCTGCCGCCGACACATCAATGGGGTTCAGCACCCCGCGGTACAGCACGTTCATTTTTGAGGGCGATACCACCACGTTTGGCTCGGCCACCGTGTAGGTGTAGGTAAACGGGTAAGATTTCCCGTTGAGCGTAATAGCCCCGTTTAGTATTTGCTCGCCGATGTTGTTGGCCGATGCCTCGTAGCGCGCCTTGCCTTCAACGGAGCTCAGCTTTTGCCCGTTTACCGTCACATCCGGCTTTAGCGTTCTGTCGGAGGCGGCCAAAAATATTTGCGCCTCAAATTTGCCTCCGCGTATCACGTAATCCGACACCGATTGCACCACAGGGTCAAAGTTGTCGATTTTTACCGTGCCCACCTCGGTTTGCGACAAGAAGTAGGACATCACGTCCGCCTCGCAGGTAAGAGTGTTCACCTGCAATGTTGTTAGCAGGGGTATTGCTGCAATTACCGGCAAATCCGAAAATAACCCTACTTCCCAGCGCTTCTCTCCACCGTCATGCGCCTTGATATCCTTGGTTTCGAGCATTTTTTCGATGTTGTCGATAAGCCCCGCGGCTTCGGGTTTTACCATTGAGAGCAGGTAAGAGCGGTGCTCTTCCAGCTTCTTTTTCAGCTCCAAACCTTTCTGCTGGCGCACCATCAGGTTGCTACTCGGTTCGGTAGTGGATTTATTAATAAGAAGTTCTCCCACAACCTTTCCGTCCTTGATGGCCAAAGCAGCAGGGCCGTCGGCCAGCGCAACCATTTCTACCTTCAACGATTCTATGTAGTCAATCAGCAACTTCGACTTTTCGCGCACGTCAAGCGACTTTGTAAACCAAGGACCTACACGCTCTGTATTTTCGGCGTTGGCTACGCGAAATACAGTTTCGGCTGCATCGTTTTTTTCGCTGAACACTTTTGCCGTTTGCGATAACCCGCTTTCAAAAAGCCCGAAGGCATTCAACACTTCAGCCGATACATTGAGCGCCAGCATTGCTGTTAGCACTAAATACATCATGCCTATCATTTTTTGCCTTGGTGTTTCTTTGCCTCCTCCAGACATATCTTAATTTTAATGTTCTAAAATTTTAAATAGCTACGCGGGGTGCCTACCTCTGTTGGGCAACCCATACGTGGGCTTACTCTACACCTTTATTTTTTCTTAGCTGCCAGCTGCACAGCCGACAACATGCTCCCGTAAATACCGTTGAGATCTGCAATATTTTTGTTGAGCTGCGTAATTTCCTTGTTAAAGCTCCTATTTTCGTCAGCCGAGCGGTTCAGCTCTACGACAAACTTCTCCAGATGCTGCCCCATAGCCGCCGAATTTTTATGGTATTTGCCGGTTTCCTGCGCTTGTAGCTCGTAAACGGTATTAAGAGCCGTCAGGTTCTTGTTCAGCACTTCTACCTGCTTGTTGTAGGTGGCGTTACCCTGCTTTATGTCGTACAGGTTGTCTTTTATATGGCGGTCGATAATGGTAAAAGTAGCGGCAAAGTTTTCGGTAACGCTTCCTATCATATCAGCCATCTGCTTACCGGTTCTGCTTATTTCGTCGCTCACAGACTTGCCGGAGGTGGTCACGAGCTGGGCAACGTTTGTTGCTGCAACAGCTATCGTGTCGGCCATCTGCTTGCTGACTTTCCCTGCTTCGCTGCTTACCTGCCTGCCCGAATCGTCCACACTCTTGGCAAAGCTTTCTACAATTGCACCCATTACGTCGGCCACCTGCTTGCTCGTTTTGCCTACTTCATCACTTATCTGCTTGCCGGTATAGCTTACGGTCTTGGCAAAATCTTCCGCCGCTTCATCCATGACTTTTGCCACCTGCTTGCCTGTTTTGCTTATATCATCGCCCATCTGCTTACCCGATATTTTCACTGCTTCTGCCGTCCCCTGATAGGTATCCACAAGGGTGTGCATTGACTCCGACAAGGTCTGCGAAGAATTTTCGTACGATTGCGAAAAGTTGGCAACAGTAAGAGAGGCATGGTGCATTTTTTCGGAAAGCGTATTTGCTGCAACTACTGTTTCCGATAGGGAGGTAAGCTCTTGCGCTGTTTCTCCCAGCTTGTTTAACCCCGACGCCAGCTTTTCGACGTTGAGCTTGCTTAAATCAATGCTGCCAATTGCTGCAACAGCGGCAACATTGCTGCCGGCTAATGGTGGCGCTGCGGCCGAATCTGCCGAGCCGGTGGCTGCGGTAGCGATATCAATACCCTCTATGGCCGTTTTATTTTTACGCGTTTTCTTCTCCTTTGGCGATTCTCCTTCATGGCCAGCTTCGCTGTCGCCTAATTCGGGATAGACTAACTCCCAGCGAGGCTCCGGGTGAGGCAGCGGCTCAAAAGCGGAGCATATAAAGATAAACGCTTCTACCGACATTCCCACAATGAGCATAATGCTGGCGCCGGGAAAGTGTTCAAGCTTAAATAAAGCCCCTACAATAACCACTGCTGCTCCTAAGCCGTAGAGCTTACCCATAAATAATTTCCAACCTTTGCCTTCTGTAAAATTAGCCATTTAATTTTTGAATTTAGCTGCACACATGTACATGTACTATGCAGGGTTTTTAGTTAATACTCTCCGCCGCTTTTACTTACCTACGTATTTTACTTACCTACGTAAGAGCGAACACATCTAAAGCCAATGTACGATTTTGCCGTATCCTGATATTCGAAAGTTCTGGCACCGCACTGCAAAAAGTAGGCAATATCTTTCCATGAGCCGCCTTTTAGCGTTTTACGTGTCATTGCCAGCGGCTCTCCACTTTTCGCATGGTACTGGTAGTTTGGGTTTATGCTGCTAACAAACCTGTATGCCTGCTCGTCATAAGCGCTGGATGTCCATTCGGCAACATTGCCGGCCATATCAAACAATCCGAAATCGTTGGGCTGGAAGCTGCCCACCGGCAACGTTTTTGGCCCTCCGTCGAGGCCAAACCTTGCGCGCTGCGGGAGGAAGTTTGCGCGGTAGCAGTTCTTCTTGTCGAAGGTATATAGCCCGCCCCACGGGTATTTTCCCCCCTCAAGTCCGCCCCGGGCAGCGTACTCCCACTCCGCTTCGGTTGGCAACCTGTACTCCTGTGGAACTACGCGCCTGTTTTTCAGGCAATACTCGCGCATCAGCTTGGTACGCCAGTGGCAAAAGGCGACGGCCTGCTTCCACGTTACGCCCACCACAGGGTAGTCATCATAAGAGGGGTGCTCAAAATAGCGAAGCGCAAAAGGCTCATTGTAGGCGTACCCAAAATCACGCAGCCACACCAAAGTGTCAGGGTAAATAGGTATATTTTCTTTTACAATGTACGAAGTCGCGCCTGCCGTATCCTGCGCACTTTTTTTGTTCATGGCTTTGTAGCGGTCAAACCATGTATATTCATATACCAGCTTATCTACGTTTAGTGACTTTCCCAGCCCCGCTGCAGCATACTCCGAAGAGTACAGTGCATCAAGAATTTGGGTATAATCGGGGTTTGAGGCGTTAATTTTTGGCTCCCAGTTAAGGTGGGGAGGGTCTATCGGCTCTCCCAAAGAATTTTCGGTAATCAAAAATTCATCAAACTGCTCACCCAGCAAGCGGCGCGAGATAGAGTCAATCACGTAGTACACAAATTGACGATACTCGTTGTTGGTGATTTCGGTTTGGTCAATCCAAAAAGCATCTAGCGAAACCGGATTAATTGGGGCATTCATTGCAAAAATGACATCTTCGTCATTCATGCCCATGTTAAAGTTGCCCTGCGGAATAAGCACCATTCCATACGGGGGTAGCTCTTGCCCCACTGGCGGTCGGCCTTGTACTCCAACTAATTCTCCACCTATTTCGGCAGAGCATCCCGCTACCAGCAAGGTAAGGATTTCTAAGCTTAAACAGACTCTTTTTTTTATACCCCACATATCTTAGTGTATATACATTATTTATACCTATAAAAACCTAATGCTCTTATATTTCTTCTCTTTTTTAGCTAACCTCAGCTCAAATGCGTACGATAAAAATATTTCTAAATTTCCGCCATTTGTTCCTCTTAATTTGGACAGAGAATATTCATACGCCGCTCCCACTTTGAAAGCCTCGCTAATAGTAGCGCCTGCCATAATTCCCAGCGCATCTCCGATGCGGTATGACAATCCTCCCCAGTAGCGCTTCAGGTAAAGTACGTTGGCTGCCATCTCAAATTGCGGCTTTGCAAGCGACGTAAACATCAGCATGGCCGACGGGTCTACCTCAACTGCCTCGTTGGGCGTTTGCCATCGGTACCCTCCGCTTAAATAGAATGTGCGCTTTACCA
>JAIRMD010000081.1 GCA_031258915.1 Prevotellaceae bacterium | reverse complement strand
CCGCCGGTGATGAGCATTTCGTCGCCCCGCAGCTGAATTTCTATGCCCAGGCATCCAAACTCTTTTTGCAGGGTCAGCGCACGGTTGCTCTCCTTGTGCGCCAGCCGCGAAACACCCTTCACGGCGCTAACCCCATTGCAGCATGAGGCCAGCGCGACAATAGCAGGAAACAGGTCGGGGCAGCTGGTGGCGTCGAAGGAAAACGCACGTAAGCTGTTGGGTTGAAGAGCGGATTGCGAGGCGGTAACAGCGCACTGCCCGCTGCCGCTGCGCTCCACGCTTACGCTTGCTCCGGCTTGCTCCAGCACGGACAGAATTTCCTTGTCGGCCTGCGCCGAGCGCACGTTAAGATTTTCCACAGCGACGCTTCCGGCGATGGCTCCCGCCACCAGCAGGCACGATGCCCCGCTCCAGTCGCCCTCTACGCTGTAGGAGCATGGTGCGTAGCGCTGCCGCCCGTTGATGCGGAAAATTTCGTAGCGCTCGTGCGCAACGCTCACCCCGAATGATTTCAGCAGCTCCACCGTAAGGTCAACGTAGGGTTTGCTTTTCAGGTTGCTCACGAGTATGGATGAGCATTGCGGTGCCAGCGGGAGCGCCATTAGCAGCCCGGAGAGCAGCTGCGAGCTCAGGCTTCCGTCGATGCGCGTGCTGCCGCCTTGCAGCCTCCCGCGCACGCGGAGGGGAAGCCGTCCGCCGGTGGTGGTAGCGGTTGCGCCCAAATCTCGCAGCGGAGCCTCCACCATGTCAACAGGCCGGGAGGCAAGCGAGCCGTGCCCGCTCAGCTCCACCTCCTGCGGAAGCAAGGCGGCTACGGGCGCAACCATGCGCGTCAGCAGCCCGGATTCGCCGCAAAAAAGCGATGCTGCGCCTACGCTGTTGGCAAAAAAGTTGGAGGTGATGAAGCAGTCGCTGCCCTGCTGCGCTACCTGCGCCCCCAGCGTTTGCGCCACGCCTATCGCAGCCTGCGTGTCGCTACACAAGCTCATGTTGCGCAGCGTGCTTGCGCCTTCGGCAAGCAGGGCGGCGATAACGGCGCGCTGCGCCACGCTTTTGGAGGCAGGCGCAGCAACGCGCCCGCTAACCGTTGATGGCTTTACTGATTTCGTCATAGATAAGCCGGCTTACCTGTTCTGCGCTGCGGGCGGCGCTGCTTATGAGCATCCACGCCGTTTTTGCGTACAAAAATTTTCGCTTTTCGAATAGCTCTGCGGCAGCTTGCTGCGGGTTGGCGTGCTGCGCCAGCAGCGGCCGCGTGTCGACGCTGATGCGGCTTAGGCAGCGCTCGGGAGAAGCGTAGAGCCACACAACAATGCTGTTTTCCTTGAGCCGCTTGCTGAGCAACGGCTGCGTAGCTGCCCCGCCGCCGCACGAAATGACGGAAGGCGCGGCAGCAGCCAGCGCCTCCTCAAGCACGGCACGCTCCTGCTCCCTGAAGTACGCCTCGCCCTTTTCGCCTATCAGCTGCGGAATGTCAACGCCGCACCGCGCTTTCAGCGTAGCGTCAATGTCCACGGCGGGTATGCCCAGCATAGCTGCAAGCAAAGGCGCAACCGTACTCTTTCCGGCTCCCATAAACCCGATGAGCGAAATATGCTTTGGCAGCTTTTGCGTCAGCGTGGCTTTTTTCATGCTCTCCACGTCGGGCGGTATGCCTGTAAACCTGTGGTAGGCAGGCACGCCCTGATGCAGCAGCCAGCCGGCACCGTCGATAAACTTGCAGCCGACGCGCTGCGCCTTTGCCTGCAGCGCTGACCCGTGGTAAATGGCATCGACAATAGCGTGCTGCGGCTTGAGCCACGCCTCGTCTATCACATCCACGCCTTTGTAGAGCGTGTTTACAATGATGTCGGTTTGGGGGGCAATGCCGGCAACGTCGCTCAGGCCGGCGAAGCTGCAACCTGTGCTTTCTGCCAGCCGTCGCGCTTTGTCCACCGTGCGGTTGGCAACGGTAACGGCGCCGCCGGCCGTGTGCAGCGCATAGGCCGCAGCGCTTCCTGCGCCTCCTGCGCCCAGCACTAAGCAGCGCTTTCCGGCGATGGCAACTCCGGCCTCTTCGAGGCTACCCAGCACGCCAAAAATATCGGTGTTGTAGCAGCATTTTATGCTATGCTCCAGCGCTAACGTATTGCAGGCATTGAGCGCCTGCACCTCCGGCGCGCGCAAGCCGGCCAGCTGCGCCGCGTCGCTTTTGAAGGGCGCGGTAATATTCATTCCGCTTAGCCCCAGCTCATCAAACAGCAGCCCCGCCTCCGCCGCCGATTGCGCCGCCAAGCGAAAGTAGGCGAATGTGTCGGCATGAGAAGGGTAAGCAGCGCCAAACAGTATGGGGCTTTTGCTGTGTAGCACAGGATTTCCGGTAATAGCAAACAGGTTCATCAAATTATTGAATCTTCGAGCTTACGCATCATGGAGCTCATGCTTCTCACCGAAATTTGTCCGGGGGCAGCTTCCATGCCGGGTGCAGGTGCAGCGTAGGTAAACGGTGCGCCAAGGTAGAGGCAGGCCAAGCGGGTAATTTTTCCGGCGTTGCCCATAGCAAAGGCCACAAGGTTGCTTTCGCCCTCGTAGAGCGACAAAACCCTTGCGCTGTCGCACGTTGAGTGGGCTGCTGTGGCCAGCTTTACTACATTGGCATCCATGCTGCGGCAATCGGCAATAATTTTTCGCATTTCCGGCAAGCCGGGCGTTTGCTCAAAGTTGTGGTACGATATGATGATTTTGCAGCCGTGCTCTTTGGCAAGCTTTACCAGCGCTGTGCGGTAGGCTTCGCCGGATTCTACCTCAATATCCACGTAGCTTGCGCCGTTCCGGATGACAAATTGCAGCTGCCGCAAGCGGTCGGATGTGCTAAATTTACCTTCGCGGCATGTTGCAATTGTCAGCAGCTCCTCGCGCTGAAGCAGCGGCTTCACCTGCTCCAAATCCAGCTGCATCAGGTCGAGGCGCAGCTCAACCATAGCGCTGTTCTGCGCTATGGTTGAGCAGTCTGTAATGTTGGGGGTGGTTATGCTGACGCAGATTCTTGGGTCGCTTACCTTTTCTACTAATATCATGCCGTGTTGGTGTGTATGGTTATGGATACGCCTCAGCTCCCCGCTGCTACTAAGCTGCTGAGCGTTGCGAGCGAGACCTCTCGAATTTCGCAGCGCCCGATACCTACCGGCAAAACCAGGTGAATGGCATCTCCGCTTTTCTTTTTATCCTTGCGCATAGCGGCGTACAGCTCGGCGCCGGGAATGGTGACGGTGGTAGGCAGGGCGAGGCGCTGCAAAATATTTTCTACCCTTTGCAGCTCATCTGCGCTCATCAACCCCAGCGTAACCGCCACCTGCGAGGCCTTGCAGAGGCCAACGCTCACCGCTTCGCCGTGCGAGAGCGTCGTATTTTTTTCGATGGCGTGCGCAAAGGTGTGGCCAAGGTTGAGCTTGCGCCGCTCGCCCTGCTCGCGCTCATCCACCGCAACGATGTCGGCCTTTATTTTCACCGACTTGTACACCATGTGCTCGAGCGTTTGCGGGTCTTTGCGCAGCGCTTTCTCTGCATTTTTTTCTACATAATCAAACAGCGTAGCGCTGGCAATCATTGCCGCCTTTACAATCTCCGCAAAGCCAGCAACGAACTCTTTTTGCGGAAGCGTAGCCATGCTCAGCGGGTCGCATACAACAAGCTGCGGCTGCGCAAATACGCCCAGCATATTTTTGTACCCCCTGTAGTTCACGCCATTTTTTCCGCCCACGCTCGCATCAACCTGCGAAAGCAAGGAGGTAGAGACAAATCCAAAGGGCAGCCCGCGCATGAACACGGAGGCCGCGAACCCCGCCACATCGCACACAATGCCGCCCCCCACGCCGAGTATGAATGTTTTGCGGTCGGCCTCAAGGCGAACGAGCTCTGAGGTGATGTAGTCGATGGTTGCAAGCGTTTTGTGCGGCTCGCCGGCCTCAATTGTTATGGTTGGAAAAGCGCCGCACAGCGCACCGTAATGCCTGCGCACGTTGCTGTCGGTAATGACAACAACGTGCGCAGGCGGTAAGTATTTGTGGACGTTAGCCGCTGCCTCGCCTATCAAAATGCGCGAGCCGTGCAGAGATATTTCCTTCATAGCAACATCATCTCTTAACTTTTACCTTTTAGTTTTTACCTTTTAGTTTTTAGTTTTTACCTTTTAGTTTTTAGTTTTTAGTTTCCCCTACCACCGTCCGCCGGCGCCTCCACCACCGGACATTCCGCCGCCGCCGCCGCCAAATCCGCCGCCGGGCGAGGCTCCTCTTCGTCCTCCGCCCAGCAGAAACGGGAGAAAAAAGGCAATGGCATTGCCCACGCCTTTGCCTTTGCCTCCACCCTTGCGCCCGGTAAAAAAAATGATGATGAGCAAAGCAAAAATGGCAAGCGGAATGAGGCTTCCGGGGCTGCCACCCTGCTCGGATTTATCCGCTTTATATTCGCCCGAGGCGTAGTCAATGATGGCGCTTACGGCGCTGTCTATACCCTGGTAGTAATCCTCGCGGCGGAAATGCGGGATCATCACCTGCTCAACGATGCGCTTGCAGTAGACATCGGGCAGCGCACCCTCCATGCCGTACCCCGTGCCGATGAATACATCGCCGTACTCGTTTTCCTGCTTGGGTTTGATGAGGATAAGCGCGCCGTTGTTTTTGTCTTTTTGCCCTATGCCCCACTCTTTGAAGAACATGGGCGAGAGCTGCGCGAGCGTGTACCCCTGAGCGTCGGCCAGGGTGATGACGTATACTTGCGTAGAAGTTGAGTCGTGGTAATCCTGCAGCTTGCGCTCCAGTAGCCGCTGCTGCTGAGGTGAGAGCATACCGGCAAAATCGTTTACCATGCGCGGAGGCTGCATAGGCTGCGGGAGGCTTTGCGCCCGCGCCAGCCCAGCGATAAGCAGCGCCGCCAAAAAGCTGCATGTTCTCATTGCCGGCATGTTAGAATTTCACATCAGGGGCTTTTTCGGCGCCGGGGTCGGCCTCAAAGTAGGCCCTTTTTTCGAAGCCGAACATACCCGCAAAAATATTGTTGGGGAAGCGGCGAATGTAGGCGTTGTACTCGCGCGTAACCTCGTTGAAGCTGCGGCGCTCTACCGCAATCCTATTTTCCGTTCCCTCCAGCTGCGCCTGCAGCTCCAGAAAATTCTGGTTAGCTTTGAGGTCGGGGTAACTTTCGGCTATTGCCATCAGCCGCCCCAGCGCCGAGCTGACCCCGCTCTGCGCTGCCTGAAATCTTTTGAGGGAAGCCTCGTCCAGCCGTTCGGGGCTGATGACCACCTGCGTTGCGCGAGCGCGAGCCTCCACCACGCCTTCCAGCGTTTGCGCCTCGTGCTTGGCGTAACCTTTCACGGTTTCCACCAGATTCGGGATTAAGTCGGAGCGACGCTGGTACTGGTTTTGCACCTGCGCCCAGGCGGCGTCTACCTTTTCCTGCATGGTTACAGGTTTGTTGTAGTACGAGCACGACGACAGCATAGCTGCCGACGATGCCGCAAACAACGCTACAAAAATTAATCGTTTCATCTTTTTCATCTTTTTCATGTTTTAGCTGTGCAAATATACACCAATTCTTCCACGAAAAGTTGTTAAAGAATACGAAAGATATCTTGTGGCTTTAAGCCTGCCCGCGTGCAGCGTAGCTGCCGGCGGCGGGACGCTGCGCCCCCTCACTTTTTCTTTTTCCGCATAATGCGGTACTCCACGTTGACCGGAATGTTGCCGGTGGAGTCAGCCGAGCTCCTGACGGTTTCGTTCACGTAGTCGATGTAGAGCCTGCTGGGGTAGGGGTAAAC
>JAIRMD010000233.1 GCA_031258915.1 Prevotellaceae bacterium | reverse complement strand
TCCTTCAAAAACTTGCGCAGCTTGGTAATGTACACATCCATGCTGCGAGCGTTGAAGTACGTATCGTCGTTCCAGATGGTTTTGAGGGCAAAGTTGCGGTCGAGCACAGCGTTGCGGTTGATGCACAGCTGACGCAGCAGCTCCGACTCTTTGGCGGTGAGCTTTTGCTCTGCGCCGCCTTCCTTCGCCAGCGTTTGCTTGGTAGAGTTGAAGGTATATACTCCTATCTGGAATACATCCTGGTTCTGCGATGAGTTTTCGCCACGGGTGCGGCGCAAAATTGCCTCTACCCTAAACAGCAGCTCTTCGATGCTAAACGGCTTGGTCATATAGTCGTCGGCGCCAGCGGCAAAACCTTCCAGTACATCTTCCTTAACCGACTTTGCGGTGAGGAACAGGATAGGAACAACGCTGCTTAACATGCGAATTTCTCTGGCAAGCGTAATACCGTCCTTAATGGGCATCATTACGTCCAAGATACAGATGTCATACCTTGCCCTTTGAAATCCGGAGAAGGCTCGCTCTCCATTCGGGTAAAGATCAATCTCATACCCTTTAACCTGCATATACTCTTTCAGTAACATGCCCAAGTTTTCATCATCTTCGGCTAATAAAATACGCGCTTTACTTTGTTCCATAACTTCTACTTTTTTTGTTTTTAATAATGGTAATCGTGAAACTAAACTTTAGATGTAATAATAGAGTTTCCTTCAACTAAGCAAGCAAACGGATTCCTTACTTTGGTAAGGCGCCATAAAAATTCTTGCTTCGCCGAACTAAAATTTGAGGATGCAAAGTTAATAATTATTTGCGGCTTTAACATTTTGGTTTGCATTTTTTAACGAAATCGGCATCAAAATTTTGAACGTGCTCCCTTTTCCCAGCTCACTTTCGACCCAAATTTCGCCTCCATGCGCCGCTACAATTTTCTTTACGTAGCTCAGCCCCAGGCCAAAACCTTTGACATCGTGCCTGTTTCCGGTATGCACGCGGTAGAACTGCTCAAAAATTCGCTTTTGGTCTTCTTGGGCAATCCCGATGCCATTATCGCGTACCTGAATGAGCAATTTTCCCTCCGAGTTTTCGGTTTTCACCGTTATTGCCGGCTCCTCTTTTGCATACTTGAGCGCATTGTCAATGAGGTTTGCAAGAATATTTGAAAAATGCACCTCGTCAACCTCAACGTCGGCCTGCCCTGCGCTGAAGTAGCAGGTTATACCTGCGCCAGCGCTGCTTACCTGCAGCGCAAATCCGTCAATCACCTTTCGCGCCAAATCGTGAAAATTGCATCGCCTTACGCTCAGGCGCAGGTGCCCGTGCTCAAACATGTCCAGCTGCAACGTGCGCTCTACTAAGAGCGACAAGCGCTTGGTTTGCGCAAATATCATCCCCGACAGGTAGGTGTAATTTTTTTTCTCTGCGGGTACGCTTTGGTCGTTCAGCAGCTCTGCGGCAAGCGTAATAGTCGCAATGGGCGTTTTGAGCTCGTGCGTCATGTTGCTCACAAAATTGCTCCGCATTTGCGAGAACTTGTTTTGCCTCATCAAAGCCCAAAGCGCGCCGGCAAATACTGCCAGAACAATAACCAGCAGCGCCATTGAAGTAAAAAGCGTAGCCCCTATGGACAAAAAGATGTAGAACATTTTACGCGGGAACGATACGCTAAGGAAATAGCGCTCCGATAGCAAATCGTTTGGGAAGAGCTGGCGCACGTAAACATCCTTTTCCGGCGTCAGCCCATTGGCTTGCGCCCCAAAGAGCAGCTCGCCTCCGGCGTGGTAAACCGCAAACTCGAAGTCTAAGCTTAACCCTCGCCTGCGAAATTCTACCCTCATCAGCGAGTCGAGCTTTTGCTCCGAGAGGCGCTGCTCAATGGGCAGCTCTACGCTGATAATTTTTTCGACAATATTATCCACCAACACTTTTTTGTAGGAGAGCTTGTCGTCCACATTCATTTGCTCGGCCGAGCGCCTTGCCCGGCTGCTGGGGTGCTTGTCGATGTCAAGGAGGATGGTGTTGAGCTGCCCGGCAACGATTGAATCGTTAACGGGCGCGAACCGCTTGCCGACGGAATTCGCGTCGAACAAATCCACAACAAATTGCCGCTGCTCCTTGCGCAGAGAACGGATGCCGCCCCGGCTAATCTTGAAAATCGAGCCTGCGTTGGCGGCAATATCCCCTTTCATCTGAAACGAAACATCGCCTTTGCCTTCACCCTCTACCAAATTATCGATGATTTGGAAGGCGATTTCGCTTTTTTCCATATCATCCACCAACTTGTCAAGCGCGGAGTTGACAAGATTATTAAATTCACCTTCCTTTATTTTACGCGCCTCGCCTATCCAAAACAGCTGAAAAATTACTAAACAAAGAGCTGCGACAACGGCCGCAATTCCAAGTATAGGTATCAACTTTTTTACCATACCCGCTACTATTATGTAATTACAAATTAAGAACTAAGAATACTAATGCTCTGCTGCCGCACCTTACTCCCTTTTCGTCTCTTCGTTCAAGATTTTTTCGAGCGTTTCTATGCTCATCCGCTTGGCGATAATTTTTTTATTCTTATCCAGCAGGTAGACGGTGGGCGTGCTGCGAATATCATACAGCGCGCGGAAGTTGGAGCCAACTGAGTAGGTTACAGGTTCGCCGCTGCTGTTAGCTCCTTCAATACCATCCCACGCATAAATCCAGTCGTAGGGGTGATCGGCAATGTAGGCATCCCATTCGGGGCGCTTATACTGCGTATATACGGTGAATACCACCACCCCTTTATCGCGAAACTTTTGGTAGAGCTCCCAGAGCAGCGGCAGCTCCTTTTTGCAGTGCCCGCAGTTAGGCTCCCAAAAGCACAAGACGGTAAATTCGGCGGGGGTTTTGAGCAGCGACGCGTAGGTATTTTCGTGCGTTGGCAGCAGCAGCTCTGGGGCGGTATTACCAATCAGGTTGTGGCGCATCTTATCGACGCGCTCCTTTATTTCCGATTTGTACTTGTCGGAAGCCCACATCGCCAAGCCCGACAGGTAGTACTTATCGGCAAGGTGCACCACAATAGCGTCGTGCGCCATATAGTCCGACTTTTGGTAGTGCTGAAAAAAGTATTCGGTAACGTAGCGGAACATTTCGTCGTTGGCGCGAGAACGCTCAATGAGCCTGTCGGCGTACTTGATGATAGTGTCGGGGGCAGGCACAATCATTTTTTGGAAGAAGAAATCAAGGTTTGATTTGAAAAACGGCGTGCGGATAAGCCCGTTGTCGGCAAAGTTGAAGTGGTCGAAGTAGTGGTCGCGGCGGTACTCGTAGCCGCGCAGCTGCCTCACCGAGTCTTTATTCGCAACGCTTTCGGGCACGTCAAACTCCGGCACCTCTACCGGTTGCAGGGCGCTGAGCAGCGTTCCCAAAAAGCTATCCTTGTTTTCCGCCGCAAGATTTTTGATGTAGCGCTCTATGCCGCTCTCTATCTGCTCGAGCTGCTTGCGGTAAAATTCCGCCGAATCTTTTTTCCCCTCATCGTTCTTCTTTTGCCGCTCCTTAATAGCGCTTACCCGTTGCTGCTCTTGACGCAGGAACTTTTGGTATTCGTAGAACTGCTGGTTTTCGGGAGAGCCTTTGAACTCTATGCTACCAAAAAGGTTAGCGCGGCTGGTGGCAACAGAAAATTGCTGGTTGTCGGTCATTAGCAACTCGAAGTAATCTTTACCGGGCACAACCACAAAGTACACGCCTTTTTCCAGCTTTTTATTTTTTGAGAACACTGCCCTACCCCTGCTATCCATCGTAGCGGTATCCACCACGTAGTGCTTATCCTCGTAGTTGTAGCCGAGGTAAATATCGGAGTCGCGCACGCCCGCTACTGTTACGCGAATCTCGTACTGCGGTGCGCGCGCGGCAGCAAGAGAAAGCAGGGCAACAGGCAAAAGAAAAAATGGGTTCTTCATGATTTTTAATTTAAAAATTCAACGATCAAATTTTGGGTCTCTTGGTTTTATAGGATAAAATGTGCGCGGTTACGCCAGCTGCTATAGCGGCCAACGCTACTTGCAGGTATAATTTTCCGGTGGCAGCAAGCGCTATTGAGCAGATGATGGCGGCCCACAGCGCCGATATTGAGTAAATTTTTATGCGCAGGGGAATGGTTTTTTCCTGCAAAAAATTGCGAATATATTCTCCTAAAACTTTGTGGCCGAGCAGCCAACGGTGAAGCCGCTCGGAGCTACGGGCAAATAAAAATGCCGACAAAAGCAAAAACGGCGTGGTGGGCAGCAGCGGCAGAAAAATGCCGATAATTCCCAGCGCCAACGAAAGAAATCCGAAAAAAGCGAGCAGGTATTTCAATGGTTCAAACTTGTTCACCCTGCAAAGTTAGATGAAAAATTCCGGATTTCCTTCTCCAAAATGAAATATTTTGGCTTACAGACAGGGCAAGGTCTTCGCTGATAGGGCTGTTTTGAGCCGCTACTACCAACATTTCGTCCCTAGCAGCTCCCATTTTGGCACGAATTTACTTGTTAATTCTCAAAATACTCCTGATTTTCTTTGAAGAGTTCGCACATAATTTTCACATTTTCAAGTTCGTACCATTTTTGAACAGCTACGGGCGTTTCGTCGAGATTGTAGATTTTTGCATTTTTCAGTGAAAGCATAAAGGGCGAATGAGTGGCGATTACAAGCTGACAATTTTTGTAGCGTACCGAATCTTCAATCAGGTATTTAAGTTCGAGCTGAAATTTTGGCGACAAGCTGTTTTCAGGTTCATCCAAAAGGTACAGTGCGTTTTCCTCAATTTGTTTATCAAAAAACATCAGCGCATTTTCACCGTTGGAGTACTGCCGCTGCAATTCACCTGCACGGGAACGGATAAATTTCGTCGTCGGTATGATAACGGAAACGCCCCCTACTCAGATTCTTTCTTTTGCACGAGGTCTGACAATCACAGCAATCTCTCAGCAGAGGTAATGTCATGGATTATCAGAATAATTATCGCTAATGTACGGCTAAAATTAGCGATAATGTCAACTTAATCACAGATTTTGAATCTTTACATCATGTCACCTTATGAATCGCTTGCCTTGGGGAGGTTGAAGAGGAACTCCAGCCCGCCGCTTGCCCTGCTTTTGGCAACGATGGCGCCCTTGTGAAAGGCAACGGCGTTTTTGACGATGGAGAGCCCCAGCCCCGATCCGCCCGTATCTCTGGTGCGCCCTTCGCTGACGCGGTAGAAGCGCTCAAACAGCCGGTTGAGGTGCTGTTCGTTGGGGACTCCCACGCCGGTATCGGAGAACGAGAAGTAGTAGAAGTCCTTGTCCTCGCCGTGCAGGGTTACCTGCGCGGCGATGCCGTGCCCGGCGTGGCGAATGACGTTATCCGTGAGGTTTCTGAATATGGAGTAAATAAGGTTACGGTTGCCCTTTACGATTACGTCCTCCGCTACGTTCCACGTTAGGCTGATGTTTTTTTCCAGCAGGGAGGCTTCGAGGTCGTTTTTCAGCGCTTCGAGCAGGCTTTTAATGTTGACCGCTTCCTGCGCAAACGAGTGCGGCGCACCCTCAATTTTGGCAATTAAGCTGATGTCGTGAATCAGCTCCGAGAGCGTAATGGTTTGGCTGTAGGCTTTGGCCAGGAACAGGCGCTTTGTTTCGCTGGTGAGGGGCTTCGTCAGGATGGTTTCCAGGTAGCCCCGTATGCTCGTAACGGGGGTGCGCAGCTCGTGGGCAATGTTGCCGGTCATTTCCTGCTTCAGGTGGCGGATTTTTTCCTGCTTGGTAATATCGTTTATGATCATCTCAAAGCTGCCATCGTCGAAAATGTTGACCAGCGCCGAAAAAGATTTCCCCTGCTTGCAGATGTGCGCTCCGGCGTACCTGCTGCCGTTGGGGTTGGCCAAAAAGCTGGTGAGCTTTTCGAACGACGGGTCCGAGAGCGCCGCCAGCGGGTCGCTGTTGGCCTCATCGGTGATGGTGTTGAGGTACTGTATGAACAGCCCGTTGTAGAACTCCACCGAGCCTTTGGCCGAAAAAAAGCAAAGCCCCTCCTCCGAGGTGTGAACGTGCTGGAGCAGCTTTTCCCGCTCCTGCGCAATTTTTTTCCGGCTGCTCTCCCGCTGCTTGTAGCTCTCCACAATTTTTGCGCTAATCTCCCCCAGCTCGTCCTGCGGAAAGCTTAGGTTGAGCGCGCTGACATCGTCGCTGTCCAAGCTGACGATGAAGTCCCGCAGCTGCCGGATAGATTTCCCAAAGCGCCCCGTTACCATGTAGATGAGGAGCAGCATCAGCAGAAAGAGCGCAACGATGAAGTAGAGAAAGAGGTTATCGGCCTCCAGGAAGCTGCGCACCTGCACGTCGTAGGGCAGCGCCATGCGTATGTAGTAGTCGGGGTAGCGCTTGGTGTAGTAGAGGTACGGTCGGCTGTTGGAGGCCGATGTCCTGATGTGCGTTCCCGTTTCGTTTTTGCGGGCGCTCGCCACCTCCGGGCGGTCGAGGTGGTTTGCCAGCGCCGACAGGTCGTCAATGGCGTTGTCAAAAATCACCTCTCCGCGCTTTCCAATCAGCGTAAGGCGAACCTCCGGGGGGAAGACCAGCAGCAGGGCTTCCAGCGCCTGCTGCTGCTCGCCGTCGCTGCCTTGCCGGAGGGTAGCGTTGGCAATGCTGATGTAGGCGTTCAGCCGCTCCTTCAGCTCCTCCGCTTTGAAGAATCGCTCGCGCGACTGCTCAAAAGCCACCACGCCAACGGTGAACAGCACGAATATGACGCCGAAGTACAGGAATAGCCGTTGCTTGTATCGCAGCTTCAGGGGCTTCATAGGTAGGAGGCGTTAAACCGGTAGCCGTAGCCCGAGCGGTTGGTGATGGCGGGGGCGTACTTCCCCAGCTTTTTGCGCAGGCGGGTGATGTGTACGTCAACCGTGCGCTCCGTAACAAAAGGCGTTTCCCTCCATATTTTGTCAATAATTTCGCTTCGCGAAAGCACCCGCTGAGGGTTTTCTGCCAAGAACACCAGCACCTCAAACTCGGTTTTTGTCAGCGCAATCTTCTCCGCGCCGATGGCCAGCTCCTTGAGCTTGAGGTCGATGCTAACGTCGCCAAAAACAAGCTTGTGGTCGATAGCATCGGGCGTTTCCTCAGCCGCTTTTTGCCGCTTTAGCACAGCCTTTACCCGCGCAACCACCTCCTTTATCGAGAACGGCTTGGAGATGTAGTCGTCGCCGCCCACCGAAAAGCCGGTGAGCATGTCGTTCTCGGTGTCCTTGGCCGTGAGGAAAATGATGGGGATTTGGTTGTGGCTTCGCCGCAAGGTCTCCGCCAGCTTGTAGCCGGACATGCCGCCCATCATCACGTCAAGGAGTATGAGGGAGTGCCCGCAGGCGAGCTTTTCCATCGCTTCTTCGGCCGAGTAGGCGCGGGTGATTTCAAACCCTTCGTTTGCCAGGTTAAAGTCGAGTATCTCGCAGATGTCGCGCTCGTCGTCAACAATGAGGATTTTAGGTGCCATAATTTTAGCTACGAATTAGAGTGCGAAATAATCGTGCCTTCCGGCTTTTTTTTCCAGCCGTGCTTCAGCACTTTGGCGTCCACGTAAAAAACTATTTCTTCGACAATGTTACGGCAGTGGTCGCCAATGCGCTCGAGCTTGCGAATGATGAGCATCGTCCGCAGGCCGGAGCGGATGCTGCTGGGGTTATCCTGCAGGTAGGCGGTCAGCACGTCGAGCGAGCTGTAGTAAAGCTTGTCAACCTCGTAGTCCTTCGATATAATCCGCCCCGAAATTTTGGTGTTCTCCGATTCCAGGGCAACAAAGCAGTCGGAGAGCATGTTGATGAGCGTATCAAACATTTTCTCCAGCTGCAAATCATCGAGGAGCAGCGCATCCATTGTGCGGCCATTTTCGTCAACCACGTGGCGGGCTATGCTCTCCGCAAAGTCGCCAATGCGCTCGAGCGTGATGCTAATTTTGATGAGCGACAGCACCAGCCTTAAATCGACCGCCACGGGGCTGTACAGGGCGATGTAGTTTTCGCAGTCGCTGTCGATTCTCAGCTCGTAGGCGTCCACCCTTTTCTCACGGCCTGCCACCTCCTGCGCCTGCTCAACATCGCCGCTCAAAAAAGCTTGCTTTGCTTTTTCCAGCTGCGACAGCACCAGCTTCCACATTTGGCTTACTTCGTCTTTTAATCTTTGCAGCTCTGCTTCTGTATGGTTCATTGTCTTTTTTGGGGTTAAGGGTTTACTGTGGGGTACTGTGGGGTACCTCGCCCGGCGCTGTCTACATTTTTACCCAAACCGCCCTGTAATGTAGTTCTGCGTTTGCTCTTTTTCGGGGCTTAGGAACATCTTTTTTGTATCGCTAAACTCGACCAGCTCGCCCAGCATAAAAAATCCCGTCTTGTCGCTCACGCGGGCGGCCTGCTGCATGTTGTGCGTTACGATGGCGATGGTGTACTGCTGCTTCAGCGTGTGTATGAGCTCTTCAATCTTTGAGGTCGAGATAGGGTCAAGCGCCGATGCCGGCTCGTCCATCAGCAGGATGGAGGGCAAAACGGCGAGGGCGCGGGCAATGCAGAGGCGCTGCTGCTGCCCGCCCGAAAGCTCAAACGCCGATTTTTTCAGCTTATCTTTCACCTCTTCCCACAAAGCAGCAGCCCGCAGCGACTCCTCCACCCGCCTGGCAATGAATGCTTTACTCCCAACGTCGTTTACCCGCAGCCCGTAGGCAACATTCTCAAAAATGGACTTCGGAAATGGGTTGGGCTTCTGGAACACCATTCCCACCTTTTTCCGCAGCTCATCTACCCGCACGGCTTTGTGGTATATGTTCTCCCCGTCCACGAGGCACTCGCCCGTCAGCCGGATGCCGTCAATCAGGTCGTTCATCCGGTTAAAGAGGCGCAAAAACGTTGACTTCCCGCACCCCGACGGGCCAATGAATGCCGTTACCGTATTGGGCTGCATCACCATGCTGATGCTTTTCAGCGCGTGAAAGCTGCCGTAGTAAAAATTTATGCTTTTTGCTTCAATCATAGCTGCGTTAACTGCACAAAGGTACCAATAAAATATTACGGGGCGAGAACGGAAATGCTACAATTTGGTTAAGATGCTTGAAAGGCTGCGGCAGAGTGACGGCAACGCCGATCTCCGCTTCGCCCCGGTAAAGGGCGATGACCTTTTCTATTGATATTGTTCCCCTACGGGGAATCCGCAGCGTAGCGCTGTAGAGACGCACGGCGGTGCGTCTCACCGCGCTTTGCGCCACAAACGACAAGCCCTGAAAGGGCGTAATCATTAGCGTAGGGCAACGCCCTACGTCCGGGCAACGGCCACACCTCCTACGTGCAGCCAGCCCTGAAAGGGCGGCATCAACCATCAAAAAAAAATCAAAAAAATCACACAAATCAAAGTTCAGACAATTTCCAACGGGGCGCAACAAATTAGCGCATGGTAAAACCATACGCGAAAATCGGTGCGGAAAAACGTTAAAAAAACATAAATCTCCATCACCCCCATTGCATCCTCAAAAATTTTTGATACTTTTGAGCGATTTTTTACTGAAAGATTTTGCAATGAATTGCAATTACATAAATACGGCCAATATGAAGCAACCCCAGCATGATTTTATCTCGTGGTGGGGCGGCGCTGCACACACACACACACACACACACACACACACACACACACACACACACACACACACACACACACACACACACACACATATATATATATATATATATATATACATTTGTAAAATACACTTTAAACAAGACCCAAATTTGTTACAACTACAGCAGCTGTCCTTGGGTCTTGTTTAAAGTGTATTTTAAAATGTATATATATGTATTTGAAAGGTCAGAACATACACTGTAATAGTAGTTTCCAAGAGTGTCGATTTTCCTTCTGAAGATGGTCTATAGTGCCCGAAACATGTCAGGGTACTGAAATGTGAAGTGTAAAAACTTTAATTGTCACACTGGACGGAATTGTGTTGTCTTCTTAATATTGTTAGTGTGACGGACCAGAATGAAACAAATCAAAT
>JAIRMD010000195.1 GCA_031258915.1 Prevotellaceae bacterium | reverse complement strand
CAGCGTCCCTACAATGGCGCGTACCATGTTGCGCAGAAAACGGTTTGCTTTTATGGTGAAAATGAGCATGCTATTTTCGCTTTCTTCTGTCCAGCAAGCCTCGTGCACCGAGCAGATGTTGCTTTTGGCGTTGCCGTGCAGCTTGGCAAAGCTTGTAAAATCGTCCATGCGCGTCAGCAGCCGGGCGGCGCAGTTCATGGCCTCCACGTTGAGCGGGTAGCGCAGGTAGCAGGCGTACTCCGCCATGAATGGGTGCTTTGCGCGCGCAGTAAAGTACTTGTAGGTGCGGGAAATGGCATCGAATCGGGCGTTGGCGGTGTCTGGCACAGGCTGCACGGCGTGACATGCAATGTCCGGCGGTAAAATTTTGTTTGCTCTGGCGATAAACTTCTGAGTGTTAATATGTTGCATTGCTTCAAAGTGTGCCGCAAAGCGGTGCGCATGAACGCCGGCATCGGTGCGGCCGCAGCCAAGCGTCGCAACAGGCTCGCCAAGCAGCAGCTGCAAGGCATGGTTAAGCTCCGCCTGAACGGTGTGCGCATTTTTTTGCACCTGCCAGCCATGGTAGGCAGTGCCTTTGTATGATATGTAGATGAAGTATTTGATGACGTTTATGAGTTTAAAATACTATGAGTTAGGAGTTTAAAGTACTATGAGTTTAGAATTGGGAACATTTGTTTGATAATTTACATTATATTAAATAGGATTTTCCTGCACGCAAAACTTCTACTATCTATACTCCTAAAAATAAAAAACCGGTAAGGCTGTAAGCCGGGTTCTGTCGGGCTCTATCATTTATCTAGGCGCTGCGTTGCCACAACGCTCAAGCGACCTACCCCCCAGCATCGGGCGAGCAACCCTATTGCGCTGGTGTACATGGTCTTGCAAGCCACGGTGCGTACTGCCGGCGCGTGTTGCCACCGCCGCGGTAGGCTCTTACCCCACCTTTTCACCCTTACCGCGCCTTAGCGCGGCGGTTATTTTCTGCTACGCATTTGCATGCCCTTGCGAGCATCTACCCGTTAGGTAGCGTGGCGCTCTGCCTTGCCCGGACTTTCCTCTCTCCCGCTTACCGCGGAACAGCGATAGAGCACCTTACCGGTATGATTATCTGATAGCTATTAGCTATGTGCTGCATTGCTAATTTAAATCTAACGCCTTACCCTAAGAACACCATCGTTGCGCCGTAGCCGTACTCGCGGAACGAGGCATCTTGAAACGAGAGATCGGGGTAATTTTTTGTCAGGCATATCCTCAACTCCTGCTTTAGCTTGCCGCTGCCAATGCCGTGTATGAAAACTATCCTGCCTTTCCGCCCGGATACCAGCGCATTTTCGAGCGTCGCCTTGAAGCGCGACATTTGCAGCTCCAGCAGCTCGCCTGCCGACAGCCTGTGCACGTCGTTTACCAGCATTTCGGCGTGTAAGTCAACCTCCTCCAGCTCGGGTTGCCGCATTACTGTTGTCTGCGGAGGGCTTAGCGGACGATCGTTCTTTTGGAGCATGGCTTTTTTGATTTCCTCTGCCGACACGCTGCGCATCTTTTCCTTTTCTGCCGCCTCGCTCGAAAAGAGGCGTATAATCAGCGCATTTTCTTCAAAAAATTCGTTCTCAGCAAAGGCTCCCTGCCTGAAAAACTTGAGCGGGTTGAGCTCTACGTCAACAGCATCGAGGGTTTGCGGCTTGTAGGCGACGTTTTTGTAGAGCATGACTTCGGCGCGCAGCGTTTGGATGTCACGCAGCAGGCTAACGCTTAGCGTTTTTACCAGCTGCTTGCTATCCCCCTCCACTTGGCCTTGCCCCAAGGGCTTCACGCTGCCGTTGCGCTCGTACATGCCAACGCTGTATAGCGCCCGGTAAGGGCTGTCGTTTAGCAAGTACAGGTCGGTTTTGTCGCTCACGGGAGGCAAAAATGCCAGCATCAGCTCGTAGCTCTCGCCCGGTGCGTCGCGCTCCGAAGGAGCCTCTACCGGTTGCCCTTTTGGGGCGCTTGCAGAGGTAGCGCCCCCTACCCGATTTTCGCGTCCGGCTCCGGCTTGCCGCTTATCTTTTGCTGCCGCGTCTGCGGGAAAATTCGTTGCCGCACGGGCATTCACCACCACCACGCTGGCTATGGGCGTGGGAATTTCAAAGCCGTCGTCGTCGGTGATAATAACGGTTTTGCCCTCTATGCGTAGCACCGTACCGCCTCCTATTTCGTTGAGAAAGCGAACTTTATCTCCTATCTTCATGTTGACTAAAAAAAGCTATTTCTATGAGGATGCAAAAGTAGCAAATTATTTTGGTTAAGCAATGGGTTAAGCAATGGGTTAAACAATGGGCGGGAGAATTTCCCATGCTGTGAAATGTGCATTAATATTTTGTTTATATCTTTTACCGCCAGTTTTTCTACGCAGCATGATTATTTACTACATTTGCCACAGCATTGTTCTCAATATTTCTAACCAATGATTTTGATTTAATTATGGCATCAAACATTTCAAGGAGAAAATTCCTTAAAACAGGCGCTACAGCGGCCATAGGGCTGGCTATGGCGCCAACAATCGTACCCAACGTGGTGTTGGGTCAAAGCCATGGGCATGTATCCCCAAGCGACAAGCTGAACGTCTTGGGCGTGGGCATCGGCGGGCGCGGGTCCGGCGTGCTGAAAGCCATCGAAAGCCAGAACATCATCGGGCTTTGCGATGTGGACTGGAAGTACGCTGACGGCACGTTCAAGCGCTACCCAAACGCGAAGCGCTTCGACGACTACCGGAAGATGTTCGAGGCGCTCGGCAAAGAGGCCGACGCGGTGGTTGTCGCCACAGCCGACCACACGCACGCTATCATCGCTGCCGACGCCATGACGCTGGGCAAGCACGTGTACCTCGAAAAGCCGCTGACGCACACGGTTTACGAGTCGCGCCTGCTCACCAAGCTGGCCGCCCACCACAAGGTGGCTACCCAAATGGGCAACCAGGGCGCATCCGGCGAAGGCGTTAACCGCGCCTGCGAGTGGATTTGGAACGGCGAAATCGGCGAAATCGTAAAGGTTGAGGCGGCAACCGACCGCCCCATTTGGCCGCAGGGCTTGGAAACACCCGCCAAGGTCGACAAAATCCCCTCTACCCTGAAGTGGGATTTGTTCTCCGGCCCGGCTGAGGTTCGCCCCTACAACGCCATTTACCACCCCTGGAACTGGCGCGGGTGGTGGCTCTACGGCACCGGCGCTTTGGGCGACATGGCCTGCCACATCCTGCACCCGGTATTCAAGGCGCTCAAGCTGGGCTACCCGACCAAAGTCGAAGGCTCCTCTACCCAGCTGCTGAAGGACTGCGCACCGCAGGCGCAGCACGTCAAGCTGACGTTCCCCGCCCGCGAAAATCTGCCCAGGGTGGCGATGCCCGAAGTGCAGGTGCACTGGTACGACGGCGGCATGATGCCCGACCGCCCCGCTGGCTTCCCCGAAGGAAAGCAGCTGATGGGCAGCGGCGGCGGATTGGTGATTTTCCACGGAACAAAAGACACGCTGATTTGCAACTGCTACGGCGCAGACCCGTGGCTGCTGTCCGGCCGCGAGCCGAGCGTGCCGAAGGTTTGCCGCCGCGTAGAGGGTGGCCACGAAATGGACTGGGTGCGCGCCTGCAAGGAAAGCGCAGACAACCGCGTGAAGTCGGCTTCTGACTTCTCGGAGGCAGGCCCGTTCAACGAAATGGTGGTGATGGGCGTGCTGGCCGTTCGCCTGCAAGCCTTGAACAAGGAGCTGCACTGGGACGGCGAAAACATGCAGTTCACCAACATTGGCGCCGACGAAACGATAAAAATGAAAATCAGCGACGGCTTCAGCATAAAAGACGGGCACCCAACGTGGAACCCGACCGAAACTGCGCCGCAAAGCGCTGTGGCATTTGCCAACGAAATGATTAAGCACACCTACCGCGATGGCTGGAAGCTTCCGGCCATGCCGAATTAATTAACTAAAAACCAATTATTAAGTAGTATAAGATTGTCAAACAAAAAAAAATTAAGCAACATGAAAAAGATTTCTTTAACCCTTAGCTGCGCTGTTGCAGCAATCGCGCTTGCCTCCTGCGGCGGCGGCGCAAAGGCTCCCGAGTACACCGTGCTGGACAAGCCCGCGGTAGACCTTTCGACGCTTCCCGTAGACGGAGACGGCTACATCGTCCTCTTCGACGGCGAAACCCTTAACGGCTGGCGCGGCTACGGAAGAGACGACGTGCCGGGCAAGTGGGTAGTGGAGGATAGCTGCATTAAGTTCAACGGCTCCGGCGGCGGAGAGGCGCAGGAGGCCGACGGCGGCGACATCATCTTCGCCCACAAGTTCAAAAACTTTGAGCTGCTGCTGGAGTGGAAAATCTCCCATGGCGGAAACTCCGGCATCCTCTACTTCGCCCAAGAGGTGGAAACAAAGGACAAGGACGGAAACCCGCGCCTTGAGCCAATCTACATCTCGGCCCCCGAGTACCAGCTGCTGGACAACGAAAACCACCCCGACGCCAAGCTGGGCAAGGACAACAACCGGCAGGCCGCTTCGCTGTACGACATGATACCGGCCGTGCCTCAGAACGCAAAGCCTGCGGGCGAGTGGAACGAGGCAAAGGTGATGGTTTACCAAGGCACGGTGGTGCACGGGCAGAACGGCGAAAATGTGGTGGAGTACCACCTGTGGACACCACAGTGGACGGAGATGCTGCAAGCCAGCAAGTTCAGCGAAAAAGCGTGGCCGCTGGCCTTTGAGCTGCTCAACAAGTGCGGCGGCGAAAGCCGCGAAGGATACTTCGGGCTGCAGGACCACGGCAACGATATTTGGTTTCGCAACATTCGCATCAAGCTACTGGACTAACGCTAACGCAGTATTTTTAAGGCGTAAGGTTGCCGTGGCGTACCTTACGCCTTATTTCTTAATTCAACAACATGTCAGAGGTAAAGAAAAAATTAAAGATAGGGATTATAGGATTTGGACGAATGGGGCAGCTCTACGTCAGAGAGTTGCTGAAAAGCCCGCTGTGGGAGCTGGCCTACATTTGCGACATTAGCGCAGAAGCCCAAAGCGCGGCGGCGGAGCTGTCAACCGGCGCTACCGTTACGGGCGACGAAAATTTGCTGTTTTCCGACCCAACGTTAGATGCCGTAGGGCTGTTTACGCTGGCCGACTCGAGGCCTGCCCACCTGTGCAAGGCGCTGAAGGCAGGCAAGCACGTGCTGGCGGAAAAGCCGGTGGCCGGCGACATCGAAACGGAGTGGGAGATAGCCGATGCCGTGGCGAAGTCAAACCGGATGGTAGCCGTGAATATGTTTAACCGCAACGCGTGGTACCACAAAATGATGATAGACTTTGTTCGGTCGGGAGAAATTGGCGAGCTGGCGGTTATCCGCGTTGCCCACATGACGCCCGGCCACATGCCGCAGGAAGGGCACGGACCCGAAGGCCCCTGCTTCCACGACTGCGGCATGCACTACGTGGACGTTGCCCGCTGGTACGCCAACAGCGACTACGACACCTACCACGCGCAGGGCGTGCGGATGTGGAGCTACGCCGACCCCTGGTGGGTGCAGGCGCACGGCACGTTCAAAAACGGTGTGGTGTTCGACATCACGCAGGGTTTTGTGTATGGCCACATGGCGGAGACGCAAACGCACTGCTGCTACGTGGACGTAATCGGCACCAAGGGCATTGCCCGCCTCACCTACGACTTCAAAACCGCCACGGTGGAGCTACACGGCGTGCACAGCACCGTCAAAAAAACGGACAGCTTCAACGACAAAAAAATAGACATCCTTGTGGACGTGTTTGCCAAGTCGGTGCTGGCCGGCGAAAACTTGGGCTACCCCACCGTAAAGGACAGCGTGATAGCCTCCGACATGGCGTGGAAAATGTTTAACGATGCCGTCAAAAACGGCGCACCCTGCATCGGGAAGCCCGAAGAGATGGACGAAATCCTTGCCCGCCGCCAAGCCATGAAGCACGGCTACGGCCTACCCCTGCGGCAAGGTAAGGGCTAAAAATTAACGGTAAAAAAATCTGCGCAAATCTGCGCAATTTGCGAACAAAAGACTAAAAAAAACAAACAAAAATGAAAAAGTTATTCTTGCTATCCATCGCTGCGCTGCCGCTTTTGGCCTCATGCGCAGCCAACACAGGCAGCCAAGCGCTACCCAAAAAAGACATTGCCTTGCAGCTCTACTCGCTGCGCGAAGACTTCCAAAAGGATTTCGACGCTGCCATTAAAGCAACAAGCGAGGCGGGCTACACCGCCGTAGAGGCAGCCAGCTACGGCGACGGAAAATTCTACGGCAAAACGCCGGAGGAGTTTAAGGCCGCTGTAGAGGCGGCAGGCCTCACGGTGCTATCCTCGCACACGGCAAAGGCGCTGTCCGAAAAAGAGCTACAGGCCAAAGACTTCTCCGAGTCGCTGGCGTGGTGGGGCCAAACCATTGCGGCGCACCGGGCGGCCGGCATGAAGTACATCGTAGCGCCCTGGATGGATGTCCCCAAAAGCCTCGCCGACCTGCAAACCTACTGCGACTACTACAACGCCATTGGGCAAAAGTGCAAAGAGCAGGGGCTGCTGTTTGGCTACCACAACCACGCGCACGAGTTTACCAAAATCGAAGACGTAACGATGTACGACTACATGCTGGAGCACACCAACCCCGAGCTGGTTTTCTTCCAAATGGACGTGTACTGGACGGTGATAGGGCAGAAAAGCCCGGTGGAGTACTTCCAACGCTACCCCGGACGCTTCACCCTGCTCCACATCAAAGACTACAAGGAACTGGGCGAAAGCGGCATGGTGGGCTTCGATGCCATCTTTAAAAACCTCGACAAGGCCGGCGCAAAGCACCTGATTGTGGAGGTGGAGCAGTACAGCTACCCGCCCGCAGAGAGCGTTAAGCGCAGCCTTGACTACCTGCTGAGCTGCCCGCTGGTAAAGTAGCCAACCTAAAAAATTGAAAAAAAGCATGAAAAAAGTACGCATTCTTACGGCGGCGATGCTTTCGGGCATCGCGCTCACCTCGTGCGGCGGTGCGGAGGAGCTTCCGGCAATAGTGGCAGCGCACAAGGACAAAGCCTCGTTTACAAAGGTAAGCGACGGTGCCGCTCAGCTTCAATCCCTTTTCAACGGAAAAGACTTGACGGGCTGGTACACCTACACCCAAGCCTACGGCAAAAACAACGACGCAGAAAAAGCCTTTACGGTGGAAAACGGCGTGCTGCACTTTGACGGCGAAAGCATGGGCTACCTCTGCAC
>JAIRMD010000111.1 GCA_031258915.1 Prevotellaceae bacterium | reverse complement strand
GGCGTGGTGGCCAACCAGCCCAAGTACCTCGCCGGCGTGCTCGACATCAACGCCTCGCGCAAGGCCGCCCGCTTTGTGCGCTTCTGCGATGCGTTCAACATTCCGCTGATTACGCTGGTGGACGTGCCCGGCTTCCTGCCCGGCACGGCGCAGGAGTACGGCGGCGTTATCCTGCACGGCGCAAAGCTGCTCTACGCCTACGGCGAGGCCACCGTGCCAAAGATTACGGTAACGCTGCGCAAATCCTACGGCGGTGCCCACTGCGTGATGAGCTCCAAGCAGCTGCGCGGCGACCTCAACTACGCATGGCCCAGCGCCGAAATTGCCGTCATGGGGGCGCAGGGCGCTATTGGGGTGCTCTACGGCAAGGAGATTGCCGCCGCCGCAGACCCGAAAAAGGTGGCGGAAACCCGCACGGAGGAGTACGTGTCGAAGTTTGCCAACCCTTACAACGCCGCCCGATACGGCTACATAGATGACGTTATTTTGCCGACGAACACGCGCTTCCGCATCATCCGTGCGTTGCAGCAGCTGGCCACCAAAAAGCAGAGCAACCCCGCAAAAAAACACGATAACCTGCCACTGTAAAACCCCAAACAATAGCCCAAATGGATTCAATGATTCGACGATTTTTCGATGTGCGTTCTGCTGCCACCATCTTTTCGGCAGGCCGGAGGCTTGTAGCAGCAGGGCTTGCCGCTTTTGCGTTGGCAATGCTGTGCTCGCTCGGTGCGCAGGGGCAGCGAACGTCCGACCTGCGCCTTAACGAGTTTATGGCCATCAACCTCACCAACTACGAGGACGATTTTGGCGAGCGCAGCTCGTGGATAGAAATATTCAACACCTCCTACGGCACGGTGAACATTGGCGGGTGCTACCTGAGCGACGACATCAGCAACCTCAAGAAGTACCTCATCCCCAAGGGCGACGTGCTAACAAGCATCAAGCCGCGCCAGCACGTTGTTTTTTGGGCCGACAGCAAGCCCACGCGCGGCACGTTCCACCTCAACTTCAGGATAGACGACACGCGCTTTCTGGCGCTCACCAGCAGCGACGGGTACACCATTATCGACAGCATCTCCTACCCCGTGCAAACCCCCGACGTGAGCTACGGCCGCAGCGAGGACGGCGCGGGCGTGTGGCACGCCTGCGAAACCACCACGCCCAGCACCAACAACATGCTGGTGCAGTTTGAGGCCGCCAGCGACCGCTTCAGGACGTACGACCCAAGCGGCATCGCCATGGCCATCACCGCCATGACGGTGGTGTTCTTGGCGCTCATTTCGCTATTCCTCATCTTTAAGTACGTAGGGAAAACCGCCCTTTGGGTCATCGCGCTGAGGGGCAAAAAGATTCCGAAGGAAAGCCCCGCGCAGGTAACCGTGTCGGGCGAAAAGCAGCAGCCCTCGCCCGGCGCCGTGTTTGCCGCCATTGCCTACGCGCTGCGCCGCTACGAGCTGGAGATGAGCGAACTCGAATCGAACATACTCACTATTAATAAAATATCCAAAACATACTCGCCGTGGAACTCTAAATTTTACATGCTGCGCGAAACCCCGGCAAAAAAGTAAGAAATAATTTGAACGGTACTCATGAAAAGTTATAAGCTGAAAATAAACGGTAACGACTACAAGGTTGTGGTGAAAGAGGTTGATGGCAACACCGCAGAGGTGGAGGTGAACGGCACTCACTACCATGTCGAAATAGAGCGTCCTGCGGCGCAGGTGAGCAAAACTCCCAAGCTGGTTCAGGTGGCCGCGATTCCGTCGAGCGATTCGCATCATCAGGCCATCGCCAAGACATCTGCTCCGGGCGCTGCCGGCATCATCAAGGCGCCCCTGCCCGGCGTTGTGCTCGACGTGTACGTAAAGGAGGGCGACACGGTAACGGTAGGGCAAAAGCTACTCCTGCTCGAAGCCATGAAAATGGAAAATAACATCGAAGCCGAGCGCGCCGGCAAGGTTACCGCTGTAAAGGTGAAAAAAGGCGACTCGATACTGGAGGGTGCTGTACTCGTAACCATTGAATAATACAAAGTTAGCTATGGATACAACCAGCTTATTCGGATTTTTGGGGGATAACCTCCAGCAGTTCCTCTCCTACACAGCGTTTGCGCACATGACTGTAGGGCACATCATCATGATGGCGATAGGGTTGACGTTTTTGTACCTCGCCATACGCCATGAGTTTGAGCCTATGCTGCTCATCCCCATTGGCTTTGGCATACTGATAGGCAACATACCGTTCATGCCCGGCCTCAGGATAGGCATTTACGAGGAAGGCTCTGTGCTCAACATCCTTTACTTTGGCGTTGTGCAGGGCCTTTACCCGCCGCTCATCTTTCTGGGCATTGGCGCGATGACCGATTTTTCGGCGCTCATCTCCAACCCCAAGCTCATGCTCATTGGCGCGGCGGCGCAGCTGGGCATTTTTGGCGCTTACATGGCGGCGCTTGGCCTTGGCTTTATGCCCAACGAGGCCGCCGCCATTGGCATCATTGGCGGCGCCGACGGGCCAACGGCCATCTTCCTTTCGTCGCGCCTTGCGCCCCACCTGATGGGCGCGGTGGCCATATCTGCCTACTCGTACATGGCGCTGGTGCCGGTGCTACAGCCGCCCGTGATGAGGCTGCTCACCTCGCGCAAGGAGCGGCTCATCCGCATGAGGCCGCCGCGGGCGGTGTCGCACTTAGAAAAGGTGATGTTTCCCGTCATTGGGCTGCTGCTCACCTGCCTCATCGTGCCGTCGGGCTTGCCCCTGCTGGGGATGCTGTTCTTCGGCAACCTGCTGAAGGAGAGCGGCGTGACGCGCCGCCTTGCCGAAACAGCGCGAGGCCCGCTCATTGACATTGTAACCATCCTCATCGGGCTTACGGTGGGCGCCTCTACGCAGGCAACCACCTTCCTCACGTCCAACTCCATCCTCATATTCGGTCTGGGCGCGGCATCGTTTGTGGTGGCAACCCTTGGCGGGGTGATGTTTGTGAAGCTGTTCAACCTGTTCCTGAAGGAGGGGAATAAAATCAACCCGCTCATCGGCAACGCGGGGGTTTCGGCGGTGCCCGACTCGGCGCGCGTTTCGCAGGTAGTCGGCTTGCAGTACGATAAGACCAACCACCTGCTCATGCACGCCATGGGGCCAAACGTGGCCGGCGTGATTGGCAGCGCGGTGGCGGCGGGTATCCTGCTGGGATTTTTGTCGTAATCCCGCAGGGGTTGCCATTCGAAAGCAAG
>JAIRMD010000055.1 GCA_031258915.1 Prevotellaceae bacterium | reverse complement strand
CCGAAGCGATACTTGGCCTGTCGGAGTACTACTTCCCCATTTTTGAGCAGATATTAGACCAGTACGGCATGCCGCTGGAGCTGCGCTACCTTGCGGTGATAGAGTCGGCGCTCAACCCGCGAATAGTATCGCGGGCAGGGGCTACGGGCTTGTGGCAGTTTATGTACAGCACGGGCAGGCTCTACGGGCTTAACGTTACCTCTACGGTGGACGACCGCTGCGACCCGATTAAGTCCACGCACGCCGCCGCCCGCCACCTGCGCGATTTGTACAACATATTCGGCGACTGGACGCTTGCCATGGCCGCCTACAACTGCGGGACAGGCAACGTAAACAAGGCTATCCGGCGGTCGGGGCGGCACGACTTTTGGGGTATTTACCACTTCCTGCCGCGCGAAACGAGGGGATACGTCCCGGCATTCATCGGCGCGGCCTACATGATGAGCTACAGCAAGGAGCACGGGCTAGCAACGCCCAAGTACGATTTCAAAAAATACTTCAGCTACGATACGGTGCACGTACGCCAGTGGATGCACTTCGACCAAATTGCGGCGGTGCTCAACATTCCGGTGGCAACGCTGCGCGACCTCAACCCCCAGTACCGGCGCGACATTGTGCCCGGCAACGAGCGCCTCTGCACGCTCAAGCTGCCCGCTAACCGCATAAATGATTACATCGACAGCGAGCAAAAAATAGCCCAGCACCGCGCCAGCGAGTACAGCCCAAAAACAATGGTTGCCCCTGCCGAGTTTACGGCTCACGTCCCGCAGGGAAAAACAAAAATTGTGCACAGGGTGAAAAAAGGAGATGTGCTTAGCGCTATTGCCGTGCAGTACGGCGTGCGCACGCAAGACTTGAGGCAGTGGAATGCGCTGCGCTCAAGCCGCATCCGGGTGGGGCAAAAGCTGAACGTATACGTAAACCCCGGAAAGGCAGCGAGCTACGCCGCGAAAAGCGCAGCCCAAGGCAAGCAGCGGGCTGCATCGGGGCAGAAAGATTTCCTGTACTATCAGGTAAAGCAGGGCGACACGCTCTGGAGCATATCGCAGCAGTATAAATACTTGGGTATTACACCTTCGGACCTGATGTCGCTGAACAACATGAGCAACAGCACCAAAATAGTGCCGGGGCAAACCATCAAAATAAAAAAAATCGGATGAAAATCGTGGTAAAAACTTTCGTAGGGACGGAGGAGATAGTGCGCCTTTCCGAAATTGTGGCAGGCCTGCTGCTGATACTAACCCTGCTCTTCTTTACCTGCCTTATTTTTCCTGTAGAAGGCATACGCCTGTCGCCGCGCTTTACGCTCACCTTCCCTACCGTACAGGCTGTTTTCGGCGTATCGGAGGGCAGCGTCGAGACATCATTCTCCATTGACTGCAGCGATGAGGGCTTTTTTAACTTCGCAGGCGACCCGGAGCAGTGCGAAAAGTCGGTTTTGCCGCTCAAGTGCACGCCCGAGCAAATACGCGCCCTCCCGCTGCAGCCTATCGAATACCCGCAGGGCAGAGGAGATGTGCTGAGCGGCATCATGTCGGCGCTGGCAGCCCTTCGCTCCGGCAACCGCGAGCTGGTGCGCATCCTGCACTACGGCGATTCGCAGCTGGAGGCCGACAGAATGACCATGTACCTGCGCACCCAGCTGCAAAAAGAATTTGGCGGCGGCGGCGTGGGGTACGTGGCGCTCAACCCCCAAATCCCGATTAACCCTACCGTGAAAATTTCTATGTCCGGCGACTGGAGCTGCTCCGTCCCGGCGGTTAAGTATAAGCAGCCGGCGCCGCTGCGCGTGGGGCATCTGCTCTCAAGCGTAACCCTCGCCTCGAGGCAGCAAAAAGCATCGTGGATTAAGGTAGAGCGGCGGCCTATAAAGTCGTACCCGGCGCTTAGCTTTTCCCGGATAAAGCTGCTGCTGACGAACTCGCACGCGACAATACTCCTTGAGGCAAAAACGCCCACCAAAACCATCTTTGCAAAGCTCATACCACCCACTCCGAGCTTGCAGGAGCTGGACCTGAGCGTGCAGAATAGCCGAGAAAACGTTACGCTGCACTTTCGCGGGAGCGGCTGCCCCGAAGTATACGGGCTTGCGCTGGACTACAACACCGGCGTGGCGGTAGATAATATCCCGCTGCGCAGCAGCTCGGGCATCGATTTTGTTAAGGCCGATGCAACGCTGCTCAAGGAGAGCTACAGGCTCATTGGCGCCAAGCTGGTCATTATGCAGTTTGGCGCCAACATGGTGCCGCAGGCCATGAAGAGCTACAGCTATTACGAGGAGCAGCTCTACAGGCAGCTGGCGCTGATAAAGCAGCTGATGCCGGATGTCAACATCCTGGTGGTGGGAGTCTCGGATATGGCGCGGCGCAGCAACGGCGTGCTGGCCTCGTACCCCAACATCGCGAAAGTACGCAACGCCCAGCGGCAAGCGGCGTTCAGAGCCGGCTGCGCGTTCTGGGATACCTACGAGGCAATGGGTGGACGAAACTCCATCATTTCGTGGGCTTACGCCAGCCCCATGCTTGCAACCAAAGATTTTTGCCACTTCAGCAACGCCGGAGCAACGCTGGTGGCCGAGCTGATGTACCGCTCATTTTTGCGCGATTTTAAGCGGCACATGGCTGCCAAAAAGGAAGAAAGCACCATGTCAATAGCCGCAAAATCAACCTCGCAGTAACACCTTGAGGATAAGCCAATGGATATTCTTAGCATTTTGGAGGAAATCTTCACCTACAACGAAGGCTCTGCCCTCATTTTTACGCGGCTATCTTTTTGGTTTTTTTTCACCGTCCTGCTGGCAGGCTACCTGCTTGTATACAAAAAAAAGCACGCGGCCAAGAGCCTCTACCTGCTGCTGTTCAGCCTCTTTTTCTACTACAAGTCAAGCGGCGTTTACTTTTTGCTGCTGCTTTTTTCGACCACGCTCGACTTTCACCTCGCCAAGGCCATATACCACAGCCACCGCCACCTTGCCCGCAAGCTGCTGGTGGCGCTCAGCGTTGCCGTCAACCTTGGGCTGCTTGCCTACTTCAAGTACGCCTACTTCTTCACCTCCATCATCAACGATTTTTTGGGGACAGAATGCCGCGTTGTCAACATCTTTTCGGCAGCGGTGAACATGGCTACCGGCGCCGAAAAGTTCGACGTGAGCAACCTTATCCTGCCCATCGGCATTTCGTTCTACACCTTTCAGATACTTAGCTACACGCTTGACGTCTATCGGCGAAGGGTGACGCCTGTGGGCAACATTATCGACTTTGGGTTTTACGTTTCCTTTTTCCCGTCGCTGGTGGCCGGCCCTATTGTCCGCGCATCGGATTTCATACCGCAAATATACAAGGAGTACAGCATTACGCGGCGCGAAATGTGGCAGGCCGTACTCCTTATCGTGAGCGGGCTGGTGAAAAAGGTGGTCATCTCAGATTACATTTCGCTCAACTTTGTCGATCGCGTTTTTGATGTCCCTGCGCTTTTCTCCGGGTTTGAGCTGCTCATGGGGGTTTACGGGTATGCAATTCAAATTTACTGCGACTTTTCGGGCTACACCGACATCGCCATTGGGCTGGCGCTGCTGCTGGGATTCCGGCTGCCGCCTAACTTCAGCTCGCCCTACAGGGCGGCCGGGCTGCGCGACTTTTGGCGGCGCTGGCACATCTCGCTCTCCTCGTGGCTGCGCGACTACCTGTACATCGCGCTTGGCGGAAGCCGGAAAGGGCGGGCGAGAACCTACCTCAACCTGATGCTGACCATGCTGCTGGGAGGGCTGTGGCACGGCGCAAGCTACAAGTTCATCATTTGGGGCGGGCTGCACGGCCTTGCCCTTGCCGCAGGCAGGTGCTGGGGTGAGCGCCGCGCTGCGCTGCGGCTGGGAAAGCTGAAGCTTCCGGGATTTGTGCAAATCCTGCTCACCTTTCACTTCGTGTGCCTGACCTGGATATTCTTCAGGGCTGCCAACGTGTCGATGGCGCTGGACATCATTTACCGCATCGGCGCCGACTTCTACCTGCCCGCCATTCCAGACATTGTGATGGGATACAGCCTTGTATTCGGGTTAATGCTGGCAGCATACGCCATCCACTTTTTACCGCAAAAGGTCAAGGCCTGGTACCGCGAGGCGTTCGTCAGGCTGCCGGATGCGGTGAAAATCGCGGCTGTGCTGCTGGCGGTATTTTTTATCTATCAGGCCTCGTCCGCTGAGATGCAGCCATTCATTTACTTTCAATTTTAGCGCGTATGGCAACAAAACGAAGCATATATCTTTTGGCGCTGCCGGCTTTTCTTTTGGCAGCGCTGCTTGGTGGAGCATCCTGCTCCACGATGCGGCCTGTGCATAAGGCCGACCGCGATTTTTACCGGGAATACTCGAAAAAAATGAGCGTAAGCTTTAACGGCACAGAGGAAAAAAGCCTCATCCGCGCCTCGGCAGGATGGCTGGGCGTGCCCTACCGCTACGGCGGAAAAAATCGTAGCGGCGTAGACTGCTCGGCGCTGATAGGGAACGTGTACAAAGAAGCCTACGGCGTTACGCTGCCCAGAACGACGAGCCAAATTGCGAAGCTGGCAAAGCGCGTAAAAAAGCGCAAGCTGGTATGCGGCGATTTGCTCTTCTTTACCATAGAGGACAAAAAAGCGTCGCACATGGGAATGTACCTGGCCGACAATAAATTTTTGCACGCCTCGACCTCAAAGGGGGTGAGCATTGCCGACCTGAACGACCGCTACTGGAGCAAGCACTT
>JAIRMD010000048.1 GCA_031258915.1 Prevotellaceae bacterium | reverse complement strand
CAAGCAATTCTTGATTTTTCATTATGAATATAAAAAAAGCAAATATAGCAAATTCGTAACAACATTGTACACTTTTTTTATTGCGCATCCAAAATGCAGGCGAAAACGCTATCTTTCCCCTGGTGGAAAAACTTTTTCATTGCATACGCTTGGAAATCCTGAGTTTTTCATGTACTTTTGCGCGATTTGGCAATGCAAAAAATCGCTTAAAATATGCAGCAGCACACCTACTTTATTGCGGATATGCACTTGGGCTTGCCGCTTTACGACCCTGCCGAGCGGGAGCGTAAGGTGGTGCGATGGCTTGACTTCATAAAAACTTCGGCATCGGCTATTTACATACTTGGCGATGCGTTTGACTTTTGGTGGGAGTATAAGTACGTGGTGCCGCGGGGGTACGTCCGGTTTTTGGGCAAGCTGGCGGAGCTTACCGATAGCGGCGTTGCGGTGCACTTCTTTCCCGGCAACCATGACCTTTGGGCGCGCAAATACCTGCACGAGGAGTGCGGCATCGCCATGCACGATGCGCCGACGGAAAAGGTAACGCTTGGCGAAAAAACTTTTTTCCTTGCCCATGGCGACAGGCTTGGCTACGATACTCCCGCTACGCTTACGCTTCTACAGCGGATTTTTGCCAACCGCTTTTTACAGCGGGCATACACCATGCTGCACCCCCGGTGGGCATTTGCCATTGGCTACACGTGGAGCAGGAAAAACCGCCTCTCGAAGGGCATTGCTGTCCCCTTTCGCGGCGAAGATGAGGGGCTGTACAAGTTTGCAGCGCAGATGGCGCAGCGCCAAAAAATCGACTACTTTGTGTTTGGCCACCGCCACACGCCGCTCGCTGTGGATTTGCCAAACAGCAGCGCACAGCTCGTGCTGCTCAGCGATTGGATTACCGGCTCTACCTACGCCGACTTTGACGGAGAAAAGCTGACGCTGAAAACGTTTGAGTGAAGCCGCCCGAAGCTGCGATTTGTGTGGTTAATTTGATTTCTACTGGCTAATCTAAAATCAAAATCTAAAATCTAAAATCTTGCCCCCCTAATGAACTACTCTCCCAACGTACCGCAGGCAATGAGAGATGGCTTCCGGTCTGCCCTCAAAACCGCATGGTGGATGATTCGGCTAACCGTAACCATTTCGCTGGGCGTGATGCTGCTGCAATATTTTGGCATCATTGCGCTGGTGTCGAAGTGGCTCACGCCGCTCTTCCTGCATATCGGGCTGCAGGGCGAGGCGGCGCTGGTCTTCATTACCGGTGCGCTGGTCAACCACTACGCAGCCATTGCTATTATCGAAACCATTGGCTTCGATGCGCGATCCATCACCATTTTGGCGCTCATGTGCCTCTGCGCACACAACCTGATTGTCGAAACAGCCATACAGAAAAAAATAGGCTCTTCGGCTGTGCGCATGGTGGTCATACGGCTTTTGTTTGCGATAATTTCGGCGATGCTGCTCAACGCCATTTTGCCCGACAGCGCAGGCGACGTATCAACAAAAAAAGTGCAGCTGGTGGAGGATAACTTTTGGGTAGTGCTGACGCACTGGGCGCTCAGCACGCTGTCGCTAACGGCAAAAATGTTCACCATTATAGTAGCGCTCACCGTGCTGCAACGCTTGCTTGCCGAGCTGGGTGCTATCAGGATGATGTCCAAGCTGCTGCGACCGCTGCTCAAGGCGTTTGGGCTTCCGCCAAAAACATCCTTCCTGTGGATTGTGGCGCAGACGTTAGGCTTGGCTTACGGCGCTGCGGTGATGGTCGAAGAAAAAGAAGCGGGTAAGGTTAGCAAGCGGGACTTAGACCTGCTCAACCACCACATCGCTGTTTCGCACAGCAACATAGAGGACGTAATGCTGTTTTTCTCCATTGGCGCATCGCTGTTTTGGATGTTTGCCCTGCGCATCGTTTTTGCAGCTGCGGTGGTGTGGGAGAGAAGATTTTTCACGGCGTACCGGCAGAGGTGATTTTACTATTCTGATTTCCACTCGGTTAGCAGCCCTTTCTTCCGGTTAAAGGCGGCGCCGATTTTCACGAGTTCCCTGCCGTCTGCCTGATAGGGAATGAGGTAACCCTTAGCATCTATTTGCTCAAGAGCTTGCTTGGCGGTAGCCTTGTCGTCCATCTTGAACTCAAAGACGTATACCGCGCCGGATGTTTTTACCACAGCATCTGCCCTGCCGGTGGCGCTTTTGACCTCAGCTTGCACAAACTGCCCCATCAGCGAAAAAATAAGGTAAAACAAGGAGTGGTAGTAGCTTTCGTTTCGCTGCTTTTTGTGCGGTAAATCGTAGGGGATGCTTGCGTAGAAAGCTTGCAGCATAGCCATCATGCCGTTAACATCTCCCTTTTTCAACGCCTGCACCATAGATATTACAGATAAGCTGCTGCCATTCAGCGTTTTGCCGGAATATATCGGCAGCAGCTCGTTCAAAAATCCATACTTCACCTCCTCATTCGGAAATCCCAGCGTGTACAGGTCGGTTTCCCTGCTATATGCCTTAATTGTCAGGTAGCCGCTCTGGTAGAGCAGGGGCGTTGGGTCGGCGTTGTCGGCGCGATAGTCGGTAGCGTAGCTGGCTGTAACGCAAATATCATTTTCGAGCAATGGTATCATTAAGCCGCTGTTTTGTAGCATTTTAACTAAAAATGTCGGCGTGCCGGTTTTGAACCAGTAGTAAGCAAATTCTTTTTTGTAAAAGGTATTGAGAACGCTGAACGGGTTATACATATCTTCGCTCTCTTTGGCGAAATGGTAGCCATCGTAGTATTTCTTTAGCTGGGCAAAGGCTTCGCCATCCGTTAGCTCATTGTCTTCCGCAAGGGCGTGAATTTCCGGCTGAAAATTAGCGAGCAGCTCCTTTTCCGATATGCCGCAAACGCCGGCATACTTCCTGTCCATGCTGACATCAATCAGCATATTCAGATCGCTGAAAACGCTTACTTTTGAGAATTTTGTTACCCCTGTCAAGAACACGAAGCGCAGGCTGGCATCCATTCCCTTCAGCACGCCGTAGAAGCCCTTCAGCGCATCGCGTATGCCATCATTAAGCTTCTGATTGCTGATTGACTCGAGCAGCGGCTTGTCGTACTCGTCAACCAAAACCACCACTCTCTTTCCCTTTTTCGCGTATGCACGGCAAATTAAGCCCTTGAAGCGCCTCGCAAACGTATTTTCAACCTCGTTTTTTCCCCAAGTGGCCTCCAGCCTTGTCAGGTTGTCATCCAAAGCAGCCTCGAAATGCTTGAATGAAGCATATTCTTCGCCTACGAACTCAAGGTGAAACACCGGATACTCCTGCCACTCCTTTTCCACACCGTAAATGTACAGCCCCTCAAAAAGCTCTCGCTTGCCAAGAAAGTAGGCTTTGAGCGTGGTAAGCAAAAGCGATTTCCCGAAGCGGCGCGGGCGCCCAAGGAAGTACGGACGGTCCAAGCGTGCCAGCTCGTGGACAAAGGCCGTCTTGTCCACGTAGAGGTAGCCACCCCTGCGCAGCTTCTCAAAATCCTGTATGCCGATGGGCATGTCTCTTACTTTTGCTGCCATAACAATGCCTGTGCGAAAAAGAGGGGTAAAGGTAGCTACTTTTGCGGGCGATACAAAATTCGTCGTGACATGAATGTCAACGATTCTCTTTATCTTACCATCAAACCCTTTTCAAACACCTCGCGTGAACCGTATGAATCGGCGACTTGTGGTGAAAAGCCCGCGTTTTCAGTTAGCGTAGCGTCTACAATGCGAGAATGCTCTCCACTTTCTCCCTGCTCAGCCCTGTAAACTCCTGAATTTGCTCAACGGAAAAACCTCTACGCTTCACGCTTAGCACAAGGTTTTTGAGGGCTTCGGCTCGACCTTTTGCCTCGCCTTCGGCTCGACCTTTTGCCTCGCCTTC
>JAIRMD010000253.1 GCA_031258915.1 Prevotellaceae bacterium | reverse complement strand
AGAACGGCGCCATGCTCTTTGACCTGCAAAAAATGGCGCCGCTTTTCAGGCTTGAGGTTGGCGCACCCGGCAGCTCGTTTGCCTTTGAGGTCGCAAAAAAGGTGGGCTTGCCCGACGAGCTAATTGCCTGCGCGCGAGAGCTCGTGGACGGCAAGCACGCGAACTTCGACAAAAGCCTCCGCGCCATTGCCCGCGACCGCCGCTACTGGGAGGAGAAGCGGTCGCGCATCCGGCAGGCCAACAAAAGGCTCGATGAGCTCGTGGCGCACCTTGAGCGCGAGGTGGCGCAGCTGCAAGGCGAGCGAAAGCGCATCATCGCAGAGGCAAAGGACGAGGCAAAGGCGCTGCTGGCAGAGGCCAACCGGCAAATAGAGAACACCATCCGCAGCATCAAGGAGGCGCAGGCCGAAAAAGAAAAAACGCGGGAGGCACGCAGCCAGCTCGTCAGCTTTGCGCAGCGCGTGGCAGAGGCGAGCGGTGGCGAGGCGGAGGGACACGCGCTGCTGCTACGCCGCAAGGACGAGGAGCTGAAGGCGCTGCAACGGCGGCGGCGCAAAGAGGAAGAGCCGGAGCGCGGCGATGGCGAGGGGGAGAAAAAGCCGCGCCGTGGACATGGCGCTGCTGCGCAGGCAGGCGAGGTAGCTGTGGGGTGCGCAGCCCGCATAGCCGGGCAAGCCGCAGCGGGCGCTGTGGTGAAAATCAACGGCAACGGCACGGCAGTGCTGGCGGTGGGCAGCATCTACGTTACCGCGCCGGTGGCCAAGCTGGAGATTGAGAATTAGGAATGCCCTGCCCTGCATCTCGTCCGAAAAAATGTAAGAGATTGCAAAAAGTCGTCCGAAAAAATGTATCTTTTTTTTTAATGTGGGTAGAAAACTTAACTGAGCGGTGGCCGCATGGGGGAGCCACCGCACCGTTTAGCGGAGCATTTGCCTTCCCCGTTAGGGGAACAATCTGCGTAAATCTGCGTAATCTGCGGACAAAAAATAAAACCAATCTGTGGACAAAAAAAGCCTGACAGATTACAAGAACCTGTCAGGCTTAGAGCTACTTATAGCTATGGTTTACGCCAACTTTTGGCTAATTATAGCCCGGATTTTGGTACGCCTCCTTTTCGGCGTCGGTCATTTCCAGCGCATCCAGCTGACCTTGCGGAATGGGGCGCAGGTAGTGCTTCTTCTCAATGGTGCGAGTTGTGGTTGTTGGGGTAGTGTGGTAAAAAGCGCTACCCGTTTCACAAATGGTGTAAGAAGCGGCTATTCTCGCCCATGTTTGCGTGCGCACCAAGTCGTACCAGCGGTAGCCTTCGCCAAAGAACTCGCGCGAGCGCTCGGCCAGAATGTAGTCAATATTTATCGGGTCGGGCGTAGCGGCGGTCATGGCGGTGCTGTTGTCGTCTGTTTTAGCAGCATTTTCTGCGTTGCTGAACGACCACTTGCCGGCGCGCGCGCGGAGCACGTTCACCAAGTCGCGCGCGGTCTTGCCTCCCTGCGTGGTAGCGCCTTGCACGGCGGCTTCGGCGGCAATCAGGTAGAGCTCGGAGAACTTGGCAATGTTGAACGGGCGGTGGCTGGCGGAGCCGCTGTTTCCCAATCCGGCGCCGTTGTCGGTACGGTAGGGGCCGAGCTTCCACAGGCTGGGCGACATTACCCTCCTCGTAGCGTTTGGCGTTATCACGTAATCGGCACGGCCGGATATTTCGCCTGCTGCAACTTTATTATCGCCGGCACCCTCTGTAGGATACGTAATTTGGCTCGCCAACGACTCATCGGGCAGGAAGGTCAAGAGCAACCCACCCTGCGCAACCTCCATGCCGTTTGCATTCGTTACGGTAGCTGCATCAATGTTGTTTTTCTGCCAGTTGCCGCGATAGGTGGTAACAAACGTACCGTCGTAGCGCGAATCGTTGGTTTTGTCGGCAAAGGTATTGTTGATTACTTCGTGCGGAACAGCCATCCCTGTCCACGGGCGCCCCATGTTCTGGCATATTTCGCGCTGAAGGGATGCCACACCGTCGCTACTAAGGGTTGCGTAGTTCCAGTTTACCATCCAGTGGGCAAAGTTTTCCGGCGCACTTCCGCTGCTGTAACCCAGCGCTCCTTCGTTGTACTTTTCGCTTTCCCACGTATGGTCGGCGTACAGCAAGATTTCGCTATTGCGGTCTTTCGGCCCGTTGTTTACGTCATAAAAGGTGGGCTGCAATCCGAAGCTACCCGGGTTGTCAATGGCTTCTACGGCTACGTTGTAGGCCTGCTGGAAGTACCATGCGTAGCTTTGGCCGTCGGGGTCGGTGCGGGCGCATTCCGGGTAGGTCGGGATGTCGTTGGGGTTTTGCAGCCACCACCCGTAGGTAAGGTAGGCCTTTGCCAAGTACAGCCGCGCCACCGTTTTGGTAACGCCACCCGTTACGCGCGGGTCATCCGGCAGGTCGGCTACGGCCTGCTTCAGGTCGGGGAATATCGCCTTGGCGTAGACCTCGGGCACGGTGTTGCGCACGGAGGTTCGCGTGGGGCTGGAGTTGAACTTCAGCTCGCCTGCACCCAGGTCAAGCGGCACGCCGCCAAAGGTTTGTACCAGCAGGAAGTAGTCGAAAGCGCGGAAGAAGCGGGCTTCGGCAATCAGGGCATCCGAGAGGCCTACTTCGGCCGCATTTTCGATGATGCCGCTGGCGGTGTTGATGTAGGTGAATACCGTATTCCACACCACGTCGCTCCGGCTGTTGCTGGCCTGTAG
>JAIRMD010000238.1 GCA_031258915.1 Prevotellaceae bacterium | reverse complement strand
TAGCCTGCCGCTAAAGGACCACGAAGTCGAACACCTGCTTGCATTGGCATCGGCGGCAGAAAATAAGCAAAAAGAAGATAGCCTTTAAATAACCGGTTGCCGCCGCGCACGGCGGCGGCAACCTTTAACCATTAACCGCCCTTACGTAGCACAAAAACTACATAAATGAAATACGAGTTAACAAAAGAGCAGAAGATAGCAGTAATCGACGAAATACTTGCAAAGTACAAGAGCGACGAAAGCTACCAATGGTACATCCGCAATGACGTAACAGATGCCGCTTACATCAAGGGCTACACTGATGGAGGTAAAGATGCCGTAGAGCTCATTCCGGAGCTGCTGGATGTAAATCCGGAGGGCGCGGATATGCGTGATGCTTGGTTTGGCAACACATACGACCCCATAAACCGCCCGCTCCGCCTCGCAGCCCTGCGCAGGCTGCGCGAAATAGTGATGAAATCTGAAAAATGAACTGTTAACCCATTAAAACCAAGTGAGCTATGACAACAGAAATGCACAAAAAAGCGATAGCGCTTTTAGGAGAAATCCGAGAATTAGAGGAGCACGTTAAGCGAATTGAGGCCATAGACTTCGTCAACGGTAATATTAATATCGAAGGGGGCTGTCACAGAATACCGCTCTACCATGAGTGCCTCCCCATGCCCCAAGGCGACTTTATAACGATGTACCTCATGAAGGCAAAGGGCCTGCTTTCCAAGCTGCAGGAAGAGTTTGATAACCTTTAAACCATAAAAGCAATGAAAACAATCAACAAGAAAAAGAGCGTATTCATGCAGATGCACGAGGGTACGCGCCAGTACGAGGGTAGGTTTAACAAGTGTCTGCAGGAGCTCTTCTACGCGGCTGACACGGAAAACAGCGTAAAGCTGGTAAGGGCTTTCCCTGAATTTTTCGGCGATGAAGTGCCGGAATTTGGGATAACCGCCGATAAAGTCAAGGGCGAACGCGCAAACAGTAACGTTTAACCGCCCGCAAGGGCACAAAACGACAAAACAATGGAAACGAAATTTGACATTACAAAGTTCCGGCCCTGCGTCAATGGGCTGAGGTACTACGAATCCCACGACACCTTTGAGGATTTCTGGAGCGCCTGTCATAGAGGCGACTGGATGCTTTGGCTGGCCGCCCATCTGTGCGTTGACGACAGGCTTTTAACCAAAGCGAAAGCCCTATGCGCCAACACGGTACGCCACCTGATGAGGGACGAGCGCAGCGCCGCCGCCGTAAACGCCGCGTTATGGTATGCAGACGGCAAAATAAGCCGTGCGCAGCTGATGGAGCACGCTGCTATGGCACGCTTAGCTGAGTGCTTAGCTTATGCTGACCGTACTGTTAAGGCTACTGCTGCATTAGCTGCTGCCTATGCTACATTAGCTGATGCTACTGCACATGCTGCACATGCTGCTGCTGATGCTAATGCTGCACATGCTGTACATGCTGCTGCACATGCTGCCTTTGCCGCTGCCTATGCTGCTACCTTTTCCGATGGAAGCGTCGCTGCTGCTGGCGCTGCTGATGCTGCTGCCTATGCTGCTGCTACCAGCACCGCCGCTGATGCTGATGCTGATGCTGCTCGCCGCGCCAACCAGCTACAAACCGCCAACATCTGCCGCGAAATCCTAACTGACGCGGTGCTTGCGAAAGTAAACCAAGTAATATAAGCCATGAAAACAAATTTTGAAAATATTTTGGAAATTCTAATCCAAGGAGAAATCCAGAAAGAGCTCCATAAAAGGCAATTCTACGAATTTGCCAATAAAAAAGAGAACAAAGGGTACTTCTTGGATAAGCTATCGGACGTGCAGGGCGCACCCGATGTAGACATTAGCGTTGGGCAGCTGGTGGATTACACCAGCGGCAACGGGGTGGTACACCCCTCATTTGAGGTGTTGGCGTTTTCCAAGCCGACGAGCTATGGCGGGTGCGTCTACCTGAACTTTGACTGCTACTGGTTTCCGGTGAGGCCAGAACGCCTAAAGCCGGCAAAACCGGCAACAAAAGAAGAAATGGCGGCTATCGAAAAAAAGATAACGCCAACCGCCTTAAAAATCGAAAGAAGGTTGGAGTACATACTTGGGGTGAGGCACTCCAGGGGTGAGGCAGAAAAAATAGTTGAAAACGCCCTCTTACAAATAACACGTAGGGAAAAAACCAAATAGAAAAGGGGGTATGAAAACCATTGACACGCCGGAGCTGCCTTATTGCGAAAAAATAATCTATATTAAATTGATAATCAAATGATTAATAGCCCCCTGCGGGGCACAAAACGAAAAAAATGGAAACATCTGAATTAACGAAAGAGCAGAAGCTGGAGGTCATCGACGAAATACTTGCAATGTACGAGCGCGACGAAAATTACCAGTATTACATCTGCAGAGACATAAAATATACCGCTTACATCAAAGGCTACTGTAATGTCTCGGGAAAACCTTTAGAGCTCATACCGGAGCTGCTGATGGTAAAGCCGAAGGGCGCGAATATGCGTGATTCTTGGTTTGGCGAACCCAAATCCCCTAAAAACCGCCCGCTCCGCCTCGCAGCCCTGCGCAGGCTGCGCAAAATCGTGATGAATACTGAAAAATGAACTGTTAAACCATTAAAACCAAAGAAATCATGAAAGTAAAAGAGTTAGCAGCCATTTTGAGCGGCCTGTCTCAAGATGCAGAGGTACACCTCTACTGCGGCGACGCAAGGCACGACGACGACGTTTACCTATCCGTTGTTGGCCTGCACTACGATAACGGCGAGCACGTGAGCCTAAGCTGCCAGCAGCGCGTGTGGCCTCGCCAAAAGCGCAAAAGCGCGGAGAGCGCTGCGACGGCTGCGGCGGTGGAGAAAGTCGGGGAGCAAACCGCAAAAAATCGCGCGATATGATACAGGTTGAGCCATACCAGCTAAGGAGCATGGTACACATCAGCGCCGAGCTTGGCGCGCTGCGGGCGCTAAGGGCTATATCGAGCGGCGAGGCCAACGTTGCCGAGGATAGGCTATCGCAAGCGCAAGCGTGTAAGCTATTCGGATTTCAACGCGTTAAGCGGTGGCGCGACGATGGCGCTGTGGGCCACTACCGGAGCGGCGCGGGCAAGAATAGCAAGATATACTACTACCGTTCCGAGCTGCGGGCGCAGGAGCTGGCGGAGAGCCGCGAGCTGAGCGATGCGCTTTCGCTCAGCCATGCGCCCTCCGGCGACACGCAGCAGAGCCGGGCGCAGCAGCGCATTTCGCGGTACGAGCAGCAGCTCCGCGCGGCGCTGGATGCCGAGCAGGTGATGGTAACAGAAGCGCGGAAGTTCCACGACGAAAAGGGCAGGCTGCGCTACCATGTAAGCGCCGCTATCGATGGGGAGCAGCTCACCGCCCTGAGCGGCAGCTTTGAGGAGGCCCTCTCGGAGCTCGTAGAAGCCTTCAAATCAGCGGCGCGGCGGCGCGCCGGTGCGCCGCCCGCAAAGATGCAAAGCGAAATAGCCCCCTGACGGGGCACAAAAGCGAAAACAATGAAAACATCTGAATTAACGAAAGAGCAGAAGCTGGCCGTCATTGACGAAATACTTGCAAAGTACGAGCGCGACGAAAGATACCAGTGGTACATCTGCCATGACTTAAAACATACTGCTCGCGACAAAGGCTACGTTAGCGCCTTTGAAAAAGCTGTAAAGCTCATACCGGAACTGCTGATGGTAAAGCCGGAGGATGAGGATATGATTGGTGCGTGGTTTGGCGACGACGAAGACCCTGATAACCGCCCGCTCCGCTTCGAGGCCCTACACAGGCTGCGCGAAATCGTAATGAAGTCTTAAAAATGAATTGTTAAACCATTAAAGCCAAGCCTACTACCCAAAACATTAGCGCCATGAGCTACCACTACCATACGTTAGGGCTAACGCCCAGCGCCTCAAAAGAGGACGTAAAGGCGGCTTTTCGTCGGCTCTGCAAAAAGTACCACCCGGATGCTGCCGGCGGTAGCCACGAAAAGTTTGTCGCGCTGCGGGAAGCCTACGAGTACGCCCTTAAGCATTGCGGAGAACAGGGACAGAAAAGTTGGGAACAGCAGGAACGGGAACGGTTGGAAAGGGAACAGTGGGAACGTTGGAAACAACGGGAGCGGGAACGGCGGGAGCAGCGGTTACGGGAGGAACGGGAGCAGGAGCGGCTGGAACGGGAACGGCGGGAGCAGGAACAACGGGAACAGGAGCGGGAACGGGAGGAACGGTGGAATTTTGCGCGGGGACTCATTATCAGCTTATTATTTATAGGGGCTGGAATTGTCGGAATTTGCGGGAGAAATATAGTTATCAGCGAGCGCAACGGAGACAAATGTACTGTCGGCGCGATTGTATGTCTTGCCCTTGCCACAGCATCATTTTTAATGGCAGCGTCTATCATTTCCAATAGCATAATAGAATACGTTGCATATCGCAAGGCCCGAAGCGGTAAGAGGGCGCAAAAAAAATAAATCAATGGGAACAACAATTTTAGTATGGGTTTTACCCATCGTGCTGGTGGGGCTGGAGTGCATCTTCATACGGAGGTGCATAAACGTAGCGCCGGGAAAAACGGGGGCGAAAAAGCCCCCACGTGCAATACTGCTGCTATGGCCGCTGTCATTCATACCTGTTTTAGGGTGGGCATTGTTTTTGGCGCTGGTGGTGGCTGTGTCTCTCCAGCTGGCTTCGGAGGATTGGACTATCCCCTCCAACAGGTTTACCAGATACTGGTTTGGCCTTGACGAATAGCTTTTTTCGCAGCCGCAGGTTGCTGACCTGCGGCTGCCATAAATCAACAAAAAAAACGACAAAAAAAAATGGAAAACAACAACAAGCACTTCGTCCTTACGGACGAAACAAAAAGAAGCCGGCAGGGCGCAATCCTGCATAGGATACGGTGCACACGCTCGGTGCAAGATGTAGCTGTGGGAGCTACCGGAGGTTGGGTAGAAAAGTACGAAAATCTATGCGGCAACGCATGGGTTTACGGCGACGCTGAGATTTACGGCGACGCTCAGGTTTCCGGCAACGCTAAGATTTACGGCGACGCATGGGTTTACGGCGACGCTCAGGTTTACGGCAACGCTCAGGTTATCGGCGACGCTCAGGTTTACGGCGATGCTAAGGTTTACGGCAACGCTCAGGTTCACGGCGACGCTGAGATTTACGGCGACGCTCAGGTTTGCGGCAACGCTAAGATTTACGGCGACGCTCAGGTTTCCGGCAACGCTCAGGTTATCGGCGACGCTCAGGTTTACGGCGATGCTCAGGTTTACGGCGACGCTGAGGTTTTCTGCAAGGCTGAGATTTGCGGCAACGCTCAGGTTCACGGCGACGCTGAGATTTCCGGCGACGCTAAGGTTTGCGGCAGCAACGACTACTGCTGCTTCCAATCCTTTGGGCGTGAAGGTAGAACAACTACCGCGTTCAAAGAAAGCAGCGGCGCAGCTAAGGTGAGATGCGGGTGCTTTTTGGGGACAGTGGATGAATTTGAGCAGCGCGTGGAGGAAACGCACGGCGAAAGTAATTACGGCCTTGAGTACATGGCCATTATAAACGTAATAAGGGTACGCTTTAAGCTATGAAAAA
>JAIRMD010000187.1 GCA_031258915.1 Prevotellaceae bacterium | reverse complement strand
GGCGTTATCGACCCGACGAAGGTAGCCCGCGTAGCGCTGGAAAACGCCGCGTCGGTTGCCGGAATGTTCCTCACCACCGAGTGCGTGCTGGTGGACAAGAAAGAGGAGAACCACGCCCCGGCGGGTAACCCCGGTATGGGCGGAATGGGAGGAATGATGTAGCCTCTTACTTTTGTTCCTTTTGTTGAGCGTTCCGGTGAAGCTGAGGCTTCACCGGAACACTTTGTTTACAGGGTGCAGATCGAGGAGTAAACCTCGTCGAAAACGCTGACCTTTGGGCTGCGCATGTAGAGGCGCCTGGCCGTGCGCAGCTTAAAAAATTCAAAAAAAAGGCTGTTGCTCTGAGAACGACAGCCTCTTTTTCGGCAAATAAAAAATCAATGAGCGAGCATCAATAGCCCGGATTTTGCACCAGCAGCTCGTTGGTGTTCACATAATTCACCTTGATGGGCATCAGGTAGCCTCTACCGTCCTCGTGGAAGACGTATTTTTGAGCAGGCAGCGGCGTTTCTACGTAAAACTCTTCGGCTGTTGCGCCTTCATCGTGTAATCCCCACATGCCGTCCTTGTCATCTTTATGCCAATCTTTAGCCATTTTCCAGCGGCGCAGGTCGTAGTGCCACTGGGATTCAAACACCAGCTCAATCATTCGTTCTCTCCTCACGGCCTTTACCAGATTGTCGCCGCTTAGCGAAGCGTCGAGGTCGGGAATACCGGCGCGGCTCCTAACCGCATTGATATACTCCTGCGCTTTGGCGTCCAGCGAGCCTTGGTATTCGGCGCAAGCCTCAGCGTACGCTAAGTAGAGGTCTGCCAAGCGCATCAGCGGGTAGGCAAACGGCTGGTAGCTCCATGCGGAGGAGGTAGCCTGCCCCTCGGGGTTGATATTTTTCTTGACGGCGTAGCCGGAGTACAAATGGTCTGTTCCTTTGCTGTGGCAGCCGTTTCCTTCATTAAACCTCAGCTTTAAGGTATATTCCTGAACGGTTCCCTGCCCGCCGTTAAACTCATACGTTCCTCTGTCGTGGCCAATGGCGGCGTAGAAGCGAGGCTCGCGGTTACGGTGCAGCTGGCAGGTAGAGTCGCCGGGGGCTACTTTCATCCGGTCATCCCAAGGGAAAGTCGGGTCGGTTTCGGGAGGCAAGCCGCTGGCGGTGTAAAAGATTTTGACGGCGGTGAGGGTGGGGCCTATTCCCCCAACAGGAGCGCTCTGAGTATAGGGGCGAGTGCCAATTCCTTTGACTACGGCATGCCTCTGCCAGCCGTCGCTGATTTCCTTCACAGCGCAGGCCCAGAGGATTTCCTTGTTCCAATTATCCACCAGCACAAAGCGAGCGTTGAGGTAGGCCTGCCGGAGAGGATCTGTTACAACACCTCCCTTAGCCGGGTCGGGCTTATCGTAGGTGTAAAGGTCTTTGCCCTGCCCCTTGGCAAAGGTAATAGCCTCTTCGATAGCCGTCATAGCCGTTTTCCACTTCTCCTTGTCGGGGGTTTGGCTGATTAGCTGCCTGCCCTCCTTATCCTTGAAGCCGGCGTAGTCGGTATTGCCGTTGAAGAGCGGGCTGGCGGCGTAGAGCAGCAGCTTGGCCTTCATGGCGCGCGCTATCACCTGCGAAGCGCGGCCGTAGTCGGCGGCCGTTACCGTTGGGGGCAAGCTGGCAATAGCCTTGTCGTAGAAGCCCGCAATTTTTGCTACGCACTCGTCCAGCGGAAGGCGCGGCTGCTTTTCCTTCGTTTCACCTTCAATTACCACCACAGGCCCGTAGTTTTGTAGCAGCAGGTGATGGTAGTAGGCAATCAGAAACCACGCCTCGCCTGTCCAGTGCTGCTTATTTGCTTCGTACTCGCTTGCCGACATCATCACAGGCGTTACTTCCTCAATGTTATTAAGGAAGATGTAACACTGGCGTATGCCCTGGTAGAATCGTAGCCAGAGGTTATCAATACCGTTATTGGCATTTTCAGGAAACGGTGTAGTAGAGTTGTCGTTTCCCTCGTTGTAGCGCACAAACGGAAACCACTCCGGCCCCCAGTGGTAAGCGGCGGCATACTCGTTTGAGGTCATCATACCAACCGCATTGCGGAAGCTGAAGTAATCGTACTGGAAGCTGTAGCAGGTAAAGATGAAATTTTCTGCGGTGGTTTCGTTCTTGAAGGCATCTTCGAGCGTTGCCGTATCGTCGGGGACAATGTCGAGGTAGTCGCACCCGGCAAGCAAAGCGGCAAATAGCGATGTTAGTAGTATTAACTTTTTCATTGTACTGTAGTTTTTATCATGTTAAAAAGTAAATTGTAAGCCGGCGGAGAATGTTCTCAGCGTCGGGTAAGTTAAGCCGCGCGCGCGGGTGCTGGTGTAGCCGTTGCTATTGTCCATGCCACCGAGCTCGGGATCCCAGTAGGTGAACGGGCTAAAGGTAAGAACGTTCATTCCCGACAGGTAAACCCGCGCAAACCTGTAGGTGTAGCCTACCTCCAGATTTTTGAGGCGCAGGAAAGAGCCGTCGCGCAGCCAGTACGTAGACGTTTGATGGTTGTTGCTTGCATTCGGCGAGGCGCCAGAAATCAGGCGCGGGTACTTGGCGTTGGGGTCGGGGTTGGCTTCCGTCCACACGTCGTCGGCAATAAACTGGTAGAGCTGCGAGTACTGCTGGCTAAACGGGTGTATGTCGCCCATCATAATGCTGGTTTTCGTAGCGCCCTGAAACAGGATGGAAAAATCGAAGCCCTTGTAGGCGGCGGACAGGCCAAAGCCGTAAATGATTTGGGGAATGGTCGGGTCGCCGAGCTGCGTCATGTCGTTTCCGTCAATCTGCCCGTCCTCGTTCAGGTCGGCATACTTGATGTCGCCCGGCAGTACGGTAGAGAATGTTTGGGTTGGGCTGGCGTCAATCTCCGCCTGGTCTTTGAAGAGCCCCAGGGCAACCAGCCCCTTGTTGCGGTTCAACGGTTTACCCAAATCGGACATGTACTCATGCGCCAGCAACGGCTCGTCGCGGTCTATCAGGGTATTTTTGGCGTAGGTAAAGCTTCCCCTTACGTTAACTATCAGCTCGTTGTTCAGGAACGCATGGTTGTAGTCCACCGAAATATCTATACCTTCGTTGTCCACTTTTCCGAGGTTGGCGTAGGGTATCAAGCTGCTCGAAATACCCGATTCTACCGGTATGGTGTTGTAGCGCATAAAGATACCGTCGCGCCTTTCGCGGAAGAAGTCGGCGGTGATGTAGAGCGAGCGGAAGAGGGTTATGTCCACGCCTCCGTTCAGCTTTTGCCCTTCCTCCCAGCGGGCGCCGTCGGCTCCGTAGCGGGTAATGCTTGCGCCGGAGCGGGACGTTTGCCAGGTATTACCGAAGGTGTAGCTCCTTCCCGTCAGGTCGACAAACGACAGGTAGGGGAAGCGCCCCTCAACGGCCGAGTTGCCGACAATACCCCACGACCCGCGCAGCTTCAGGTTGGAAACAATATCCTTGAGCGGCGCCCAAAACTCCTCGTTAGAGATGTTGTACCCCACGGCGAATGAGGGGAAAAACCCGAAGCGCTTTCCGTCCTGAAACGTTTCGCTACCGTTGTAGCCAAAGTTTGCCTCTGCCAGGTAGCGCCCGCCGTAGCCGTAGGTGAGCCTTCCGGCAATACCCTGGTTGCGCGTAGGCAGTGTAGCGTAGTAGCGCAGGGTGGCGGTGCTGGCGGCGCCAGGGTTGTTGTCGTGGTAGTCCCGCTGGAGGTATACGAGCATTGCGCCCACATCGTGGTGCTCGTTGAACGTGCGGGCGTAATCCAAGCTCAGCTGAATGTTCATGTAGCGGTCTCCGCCGGTGGCGGTGGCGGTGCTCAGCGCCGTAGTCCCCTTGTTGAGCGCATCCGCCAGCTCGTACGAGTAGCTTCCGTCCGGGTTTTCGAGCACCGAGCTTTCGTCTATCATGTAAAATGTTGGGTCAAACGTACGGGTAACCGTTGTATGAGACCAGTTTTTGAACGAAATCAGCCCCCTGGTTTTTAGCCCCTGCGTCAAAAACTTCAAATCCTGCTCCAGCTCAAACGACACAATATTGGTGTTTTCGTTGCGCTCCTTATACCCGCGCACCATTTCCGTGTAAGCGTTGTGGTACAGGTTTGAGCCGAACTGCGGGTGAGGCCCGCCCGATTTGTTGCCGAACAGGGTATGGTCGGCATTGGTAGTATTGGGGAAGTACGCCGGAAACAGCACGCCGGGCGAGTTGAACAGCTCGCCGTAGATGTCCGCCGAAGATTTGTGCGACCCGCCGTAGTCCAGTATTTGCGTGTTGAGCCGCACCGTAGCTTTTGTTGTCGGCGTGAGGTCGGCGGCAATGTTTCCCTGAACAGAGTAGCGCTGCTGGCGAATGTTGTTGTCGTACAAATTTTGCGGGTCGGCGCGTAGCATTCCGTTGTCGTTGTTGAGCGAAGCGCTCATGAAGTAGGTTACGCGCGAGCCGCCGCCCATTACGTTCATGTTCACCGTCTGGTTGTACGACATCTCCTTGAATAGCATCTCCTGCCAGTCCACGTTGGGAAATACCAGCGGGTCTTTGCCTAAGCGGGTGTTGTCTATCTTATCCTGCGTAAATAAGGCGTCGGACTTTCGCGTCGTTCGCGCCTCGTTGAACAGCTCCATGTAGGTAACGCCGTCAGCCAGGTCAACGCTCTGCGTTGGCATGGTCATTTGCCCCTCCACGCGGATGTTTATTTTGGCTTTCTCCATGTTTTTACCCTGCCGCGTGGTGATGAGGAGCACCCCGTTGGCGCCCCTGGCGCCGTAGAGCGCCGTTGCGGTGGCATCTTTCAGCACGGAGAAGCCTTCGATAACCTCCGGCGCCAGCGCGTTCATATCGCCCGAGCTCACCTCCACCCCGTCGATAAAGATGAGCGGCGAGGTATTCCCGGCAAAGGTCGAGATGCCCCGTATCCAGAAGTTTGCGCCGTCTGCGCCCGGCTCTCCCGAGCGCTGCACGGCAATCACTCCGGCAATTTTGCCGGCAAAAGCGTTGCTCAAGCTGCTGGAGGGGATTTTCAGGTCTTTGGCCGAAATGGTTTGGATAGCGCCCACCACGCTCTCCTTTTTCTGCGTGCCAAAGCCCACCACCACCACCTCGTCGATGAGCTGGTCATCTTCGGCCAGCGTAACGTCAATGCGCCCGCGCCCGCCAATCGGCTCCTCCCTTGTGCTCAGGCCAAGAAAAGAAAACACCAGCGTGGCATCGGCAGGGGCGCTGACGGTGTAGCCGCCGTTGGCATCGGTGGTAGCGCCCACAGTGGAGCCTTTGACCACAACGCTGACGCCAGCTATGGGGTCGCCCTTGCTGTCGAGCACCGTACCGGAAACGTTGAGGTTTTGCGCGCCCAGCGATAGCGGCAGCAAGGCGCATAGCAGCAGCAGCGACAGCAGGAGGCATTTCATACGCCTCCGCTCACCGCCTACCGCCTGAGCAGGTGCAGGCACAGCCCGCCCCGCCCGATTGAGATCGAGAATTTTTTTTCTCATGATAAAATTTGGTTTTGGTAAATAAAAAAGAAATGAAAAAATAGCAAGCAGCCGGAATGTTGCGCTACCTGCTAAGGAAGGCACAAAAAAAGTGAACAGCCAAAATGGTTGACTGTTCACTGCAAAATAAAACTCCCAAGTTATTGTAAAATAGGAAAAAATTACGTACCTTGCGGGCTCGCCATCATGTGTGTGTGTGTGTGTGTGTGTGTGTGTGTTGAAGCCAGCCCTGTGTGGACAACAACCGGCACATTACGCTCATTCTTTCTTAAGAAAGGCATAAGCGAAGAGCGAACTATGGGAATTGAAAAAGATGCCATAATAGATCTTACAAAGATACTTTTTTCGCACACGGTCAAAAACAATTCAGCTGCAAATGCAGCTCATAATTTGGTTATAAATACAACTTAATAAAAAATTTAAAGTAAATTGACTAAAAAGGAAAGTGTTAATTGTAAAAGGTATGGTTTTTTTGTGTAGCGGTAAAGTGGCGCAATACTTTCTCAAATAAACCAAATGTTGCTATGGGCGATTTAACACCGTTAGCTCTACCCCAAAAACAACAGCAAAGTGGCGCAGCACAAGCTGCTTCACGTCGTTCATGCTTACCTTTTTTCCTGTTTCCTTTTCCAGCGATGTAACCCCTTTTTCCACAAACCCGCAGGGGTTGATGCAGCTAAAGTAGGTCATGTCTGTGCTTACGTTCAGCGCGAAGCCGTGCATAGTAATCGCGCGTGAACACCTGACTCCAACGGCGCAGATTTTTCGCGCCGCCGGCGTACGAGGCTCCAGCCACACCCCCGACGCCTTTTCCATGCGCTCTCCTGCCAGCCCGCAGCCGCCAACGGCGCGAATTACCACTTCCTCCAGCCGGTGCACGTACTCCCGTACGCCTATCCCCAGCCGGTATAGCTTCAATATGGGGTAGGCTACCAGCTGCCCGGGACCGTGATAGGTAATGTCGCCGCCCCTGTTTACCCGGATAAGCTCTGCATGGCGCTCCCGCAGCTGCGCAGCGGTTGCTATCATGTTATCCGGCTTCCCGTTTCGCCCCAGCGTATACACGTGCGGATGCTCCACCAGCAGGAGGTAGCCGGCTTCGTTCCCGCTTGCCGGGTTTTCCGCTTTCAGGCTGTCTAACAAGGCCTCCTGCAACTGCCAAGCTTCGCGGTAATCCACCACGCCCATATCTGTCCATGCTACCGTAGCCGGACGTCCGCTCCCCTTTTTCATTCGCCAATGATTTTCACCAGCACGCGCTTTGGGCGCATTCCGTCGAACTCGCCGTAAAAAATCTGCTCCCACGTGCCGAAATCCAGCTTGCCGCCGGTTACGGCCACTACCACCTCGCGCCCCATTACGGTGCGCTTGATGTGCGCGTCGGCGTTGTCTTCAGCGCCGTTGTGTCGGTACTGCGCGTATGGCTTTTCGGGCGCCAACTTTTCGAGCCATACCTCAAAATCGTGGTGCAGGCCCGGCTCGTCGTCGTTGATGAATACGCTGGCGGTGATGTGCATTGCGTTGCACAGCAGCAACCCTTCTTTGACGCCGCTTTCGCGCAGGCAATCTTCCACCTGCCTTGTAATGTTGACCAGCTGCCGGCGGCGCGGCAGCTCAAACGTCAGCGTTTTGCGGTATGTTTTCATACGTAATTTACGTTTTGATGTGGCTGCTACTTCGCGAGCTTGCCTGTAACGCCAACCAGAGGGTGGCAATGGGCTTTCGGGCTATCGCTACTTAATGGTTTTCTTAAACTCCTTAGGCTCTACCCTTAGCGTCTGGTCTTTGTCGTAGTTTGGGCTGTACTTTCCTTCCGGTATATCTACCAGCGCGGCGTTGTTGCATGCGGTTGCTACCTTTACGTAGTCTGTAGCGGCGGCGCTGATAGCTGAGGCGGCCACCCCAACGAGCGCTCCGGCCAACCCGCCGCTGTTTACTTTTACAGAAGCGTCGTACACCACAGTCCCCTTACGGTGAAATATGGTTTCATTTGTTTTGGTGGAGCGCAGCTTGTACTCAATAGAAACGGTAACGGAGCCCAGCAGCGCATTCTTTTCCCAGCTGTGAATGGTGGTAAACAGCACGGCGTCGGCGCCGAGTATGTCCTGAAACTTATCGAGCGGGCCTTCTTCAAACAGCTCTGCGTCGTAGGCGCTTTCCGACCGGAAAAGCTCCATGCTCAGGAAGGGCGACAGAACGTAGTAGCCCCTTTCGCAAAGCGATTGCGGCAGGGTGATGTACAAAAATTCTTTCGACTCCACGTTGTTGGTTTTATTAATGGGCGGCATCACGGCAATCGCCAAAGGGCGCTCTTCGTACATTTTGGGGTAGGCTGTGCCTCTTGTGAGCAGAGCAGTTCCGCACGACGACAGCATCGCTGTGCAGAGTAATAAGTAAAATATTTTTTTCATTTTTCAAGTTGTTTTATTATTCGTCCAATAAATACGGTTGATTCAGGGTATAGCCCTATCTCCATTTTCAGGTAGTCGAGGGCTTCTTTCGTTTTGCCCTGCCTGAAAAGCAGGTAGCCATAGTCGGCGTAGAGGCCGGGAGGAACCACGTTGCGTTTTCCTCCGGGATGGCTGATGACAGACTGGTACGCTTCACCCAGCTTTGTTGCGTTTTCGTCTGTATTGTTTTTGGTGTAGCTGTACGCGGCGGATTGGTAGCGCCCCCAACTGTAGAGCGTTGCAGGTGCGCAGCCGGATAAGAGCGTAGCGCAAATGGCCGTTGTTATCAGTAATTGTTTCATGGTAGTGTTATTTTTTTAGTTTCTTGATTTCCTACAAAGATATCTTTCTCGTAAAGCGTTTTACCCTCATGCACTACTTTTACGTGGCGGGTTCCCTGCTTAATGGCGTAAACATTTCCGCGTACGTTCAGCTTTTCTATTTTGTCAACTTTGGCCGTAAATGCGGGATTGTCATCTACAAATACTTCTACGCCTGCGCCGTACTTTGTGCTGCCGCCTTGCAGAAATTGCAGATACGACGCGTTATCCACACCTCCGGAGTGGGCAACGTTGCCCACTTTGCAGCCCGCAAGGGATGTGAGCAGCAGGGCAATGAACAAGATTTTTATTTTCATACTTTACTTATTTTCTATTATATAATAATTGGCGAGCTTCACCTCGTCGATTTTTCCCTCAATAAATTCGACAACTGCAAACTCCGAATCGGAGGATTCTCCTCCGGTTAGCGTAATTTTGATTTTGCCGGCGGTCTTTCCCGGAAGCTCCATCGTCATTCCCGTTTGCGGGTTCTTCACCGATTTACCCTTTTCCTTGACGATGAAAACGTCGTCAACGTTGATACCCTGACTTTTTCCGCCGGAGATGTAGATGGTTCCCTCGTCTATGGTGAGGAAGTATGCTTTCCATGGCCTGTCCATGCAGTTGTTTATAATGTTTTCGGTGAGCTGGGAGATGGCTGCGGAGATGGCTTTATCGCTGAGCGTAGCATCAAAATCGGAGGTGCCGCCCAATCCCATGGTGGTCTTGGACTTCATCTCCGCGTTGCCCTTTGCCTCTTCCGAGTAGATAATTTGACCCGTTGACACGTCAATGAGGCGCAGGCTCACCGCAGCCTCTACAAGCTGGGTTTTAGCGTTTGAGAATAGCCCCACGTCGCCCGTGTTTTTACGCCCAAATTGGGTGATAGAGCCGATGATAATATAGTCGGCGCCTATCTTTTTGTAATCAACGCTTGCGTCTTGCGCCTCGCCCAGCACCTTGTCGAGGTCGCTACGCTCAAGCAGCAGGAATTTTCCGGTAGAGGCCAACCTTGTCGATAAAATATCCAAAGCTTGCTTGGCCATTGGGTCGTTCTCCTTATCGTAAAAAATCCCCTTGCCATACTGAGTTTCGTTAGAAAAGCGAGCAATGGCAACCTTGCGCTTAAGCGTTTTCTCCTTTGAGGAGGTGGCCTGCACCTGAGGATCTACCTCTGTCCGGTTGTCCTGTGCGCTAACGACGCCGACGCCGGAACAGGCAAGCAGCGCCATAAAAAAAATGTGTTTGTAACGCATCATATCATATATAAGGTCACTACTGTCCGGTTTAGAAAACGTCAATTGGGCTGCATCCCTGATTAATAAAGGGATTTAAGGCTGTTCTTTCATTTTTCGATTTGAAAATTATTCTCACTTTTGCATTAAAATCGC
>JAIRMD010000176.1 GCA_031258915.1 Prevotellaceae bacterium | reverse complement strand
TTAGTATTCTGCCGGCAGCGCCTCCAGCTGAGCTCTCGAAAATACAGGGCCGTCCTTGCATACATACTTGCTGCCCACGTTGCACCGTCCGCACTTGCCCACGCCGCACTTCATGCGGTTTTCGAGCGTGGTGTAGATATTTTCGGGCCCAAAGCCCAGCTTATCCAGCACAGGAAAAGTAAACTTAATCATTACCGGAGGCCCGCAGACGATGGCAATGGTGTTTTCTGCCGCAGGGTTCATTTTCTCCAGCGCTGCCGGCACAAAGCCCACCTGACCTTTCCACGCGGGCGTGTCGCCGCCCGGGTCAACGGTGGTTACCAGCCGCACGTCGGGGCGATCTGCCCACTCCTTCAGCTCGCGCTTATATACAAGGTCGGCAACAGATTTTGCGCCGTACAGGATGCTTATGTCCTTGAAGTTGCTCCGCGTGTCCAGAGCGTTCCATATCACGCAGCGCATGGGCGGCAGCGCAATGCCGCCGGCGATGAACAGCAGGCTTTTGCCCTTCCACCCATCCAGCGGAAAAGAGTTGCCGTACGGGCCGCGAAAACCCATCGTTTGGCCTTCCTCCAGCTTGGCCAGCGCTGAGGTAACTTTGCCCGCTTCGCGAAAGGTGCACTCAATGTAGCCCTTGCGCGTGGGCGACGAGGCAATGCAAAACGTGCTTTCGCCCTCTCCGAAGGTGGAGTACTCACCGAATTGCCCTGCCTTAAATGCAAAGGATTGGGCAACCTTTTCGTCCTTGAATTTCAGGCGGAATGTTTTTACGCCCGGTGCCTCCTGCGTAATTTTTTCGATGCTTACCAAGTAGGGAAGATAGATGTTGTAGGCCATGAGTGATACTATGTAGCTCTAATTTTATATTAACTCAAATTCATTCAAAAGCTCCGACAAATTCATGTCCACAGGGCAGGCGCGTGAGCAGCGTCCGCAGCCGGTGCAGCCGCGCACCGAGAGGCGCTCGGGCATGTAGCAGAACTTGTGAAGCAGGCGTTGCCGCCAGCGCTGGCTTTGCGCCCCGCGAGGGTTGTGCCCCGAAGTGTGGAGCGTGAAAAGCGAAAAGCCGCACGAATCCCAGCAGCGCATTCTGTCCCCGCCGTTGCTTCCCTTGGCATTTTCCTGAATATCAAAGCAGGTGCACGCAGGGCAAACAAATGCGCAGGCGCCGCATCCGAGGCAGCGTAGCGGCTGCTTTTTCCAAATCTCGCCCTCAAATGCGCCGGCCATTTTGCGCTGCACCTCCCCGGCGCTAAACTTAACCGGAACAGGCGCCAAATGCTCCTCCTTGCTGATGCAGGTGGCGGCGGCTTCAAAAAATTCGGCGTGCTTGTCTGCCAGCGCTTTTCCTTTCTCGGTAATAATTTCTACCAGATAGCCATCGTCGCCAATGGCGGTAAGCAAAATATCGCTTCCTTCGGTGCTACCCGGATGGCCGTTGACGGAGGTGCAAAAGCAGAACACATCGCACTTGCTGCAGCTGATGCTCACAAGCGCTACCCGCTGCATACGCTCGCTGAACGGCTTGTCTTCGCTGCCCCAATTAAAAACGCTCGTCATGGGCTTAAAGGCCGCCGCATCGCAGGGGTGCAGGCCAAATACTACCGTGCTGCAGGGGATGTCGTTGGGGTCGTAATCCTGTAGCGCCACATCGCCCTGCTGCCGGACGTAGGAAAAGAGCTTTTCGGTACGCGGAAATACCATACCCTTGGCCGACTGCGCGGTTTGGACATGCCCCATCGAAATTTCGTCAACGGACTTCACCCGCTTGAAGTGCGTTTTCCCGTTTTCGGCTACAGGCGCATAGATATGCTTGCCGTCGTCCTTTATGCTCGTTAGCCAAGCTTTTATGGAGGATTTGGGTATATATTTTTGTTCCATCGCTTTTTACCGTATAAAGTTTTCCTTATCGTTGGGGCTGAACGTAGATAGTACGTTACCTTTGCCTGCCGGCTCGCCGAAGTTTTGCGTAACCATCTCCACCATTTTGTGCGCTATAATGTGCACGGGTAGCCCCAGAGGGCAGGCGGCGCCGCAGGCACCGCAATCGGCGCAGCGGCCGGCCATGTGCATCACGCGGTTAATCTGCCACTCCATGTTGCTTGCGGTTGCTGCCCACGGCTGCACCCACTGCGGACGGTTGACCTCCACAATACACTTTGTGCAGTAGCACATAGGGCAGGCGGCGCGGCAGGCGTAGCACCTGAAGCATTTGGAAAGCTCGCTTGCCCAAAACCTCCAGCGCTCAGCAGCCGGCATTTCCTCTATTTCCTTCACCCACCCATCCTCCACCTGCTTCGGCGGCGCCGGAGCTTCCTGCAGATGCTGCTTCACCTCGGCAACGGTTTCGAATACCTTCAGACCTGCTCCATCGGGGGGCAGCCCGAAGATTTTGACCGCTCCCTCTTGCAGCTGGTTTTCGTCAAGCAGCCGGCTGATGCTGCGCATGGCGTAGTACGATGCGGCAATGCCCACCTTTTTACCGCCCACAAGATCTTTGCGCGTGAGGTAAACGGCAAGGTTGCCCGTGCAGTACTCGTCAAATATCAGCCTGTCGGCCTCCTCGCAGGATGCGGCGAGCAAGGGGCGCGGAAGCCGCGTGCCCTGCTCGTAGCCGATGAACAGGTCTATCTCCTTGCTGCCTAACAGCTCTTTTACTTTACTCTTCAGCTCATTCATTGGGTTACCTCCTGATCTTTCGGTGGTACATCTTCGTTCAGCAGCACATCCTCGTTGCCTGCCAAAAACTCAGCCGCCTTCCTGTACTCGGAGTACGGGCCTAACGCGCGAACATTGTCCACCGTTTTGTTGACGATGTCAGCCCACTTAGCCCCCTCAGCGGCAGAAACCCACGAGAACTGTATCCGGCGGGTGTCTATCCCCAAAAAATCGAGCAGCCCGCGGAAGATAATCCAGCGGCGGCGCGCATGAAAGTTGCCCGACGTATAGTGGCAATCGTTGGGGTGGCAGCCCGACACAATAATGCCGTCCGAGCCGCTGGCAAATGCCTTGAGCAGCAGCATGAAGTCAATACGTCCGGTGCATGGAAAGCGAACAATCTTCACGTTCGAGGCGTACTTGATGCGGCTTGTACCCGTGAGGTCGGCGCCGGCGTACGTGCACCAGTTGCAGACAAAGGCTAAGATTTTCGGCTCAAAATTGGTGTTCATTTCTTACAGCTTGGTTGTTGATATGGCGCATCATTAGCGCAATTGAACCCCAAAATTACACTTTTTCCGCTAACTACATTCACTTTTTTTATTTTTTATCCTATACGCTTGGAAAGCTGCGGTTTTTCATCTAATTTTGCGCTCAAAGAAGCGCAACGACAGCCCCCATGAAAATCCTTATCATAGAAGATGAATACCAGCTGCTAACGGCGATAGAAGCATTCCTGCTATCGGAGAAGTACGTCGTGGAAAAAGCTACCGACTACCGCGCTGCCGTAGAGAAAGCGCTGGTTTACGACTACGACTGCATCCTGCTGGATATTTCGCTGCCCGGCGGCAGCGGGCTGAAAATTCTCGAAGAAATGAAGAAAGAGGGCAAGTCCGGCA
>JAIRMD010000008.1 GCA_031258915.1 Prevotellaceae bacterium | reverse complement strand
TGCCGGACTTGCCCTCTTTCTTCATTTCTTCGAGAATTTTCAGCCCGCTGCCGCCGGGCAGCGAAATATCCAGCAGGATGCAGTCGTAGTCGTAAACCAGCGCTTTCTCTACGGCAGCGTGGTAGTCGGCAGCTTTTTCCACGACGTACTTCTCCGATAGCAGGAATGCTTCTATCGCCGTTAGCAGCTGGTATTCATCTTCTATGATAAGAATTTTCATGGGCTATCGTTGCGCTTCTTTGACCGCAAATGTTTTTGCCACAAAACTAATAAAAAAATCAATTACAATAGACACCATCGATTTTGACTTGAAGTAAAGCTTAAAACACCGCCGTGTACGCCACATGCACCTTTGCATTTTTGAGCAGCGGCTTTTGTCCGGCCTCGCGCCCCAGCGCGTAGGTGATGGAAAAAATACCTGCCCCCGTAGCAAAGCGCGTTCCCACGCCAAAGCTGTGCAGCTGGAGGGTTGCTACGTTGCGAAGGGTGCCGGAGCTGCCCGCTACGGCGTAATCGTAGAAGGTAAAGAGGTAGCCTTGTGCGCTGTAAAAAAAGCGCGGCTCAACGGTTGCAATGGCGTAGGAAGGCACGAAGATGCTGCGCTCGTTGAAGCCTCGCAGGCTGCCGGCACCGCCAATGCCGTACAGCTCGCTGGGGAGCAGCGGCTCGCTGCCGGCCTTTGTAAAGGTGCCCTTCATTTTTCCCTGAATCCGCATCAACATGCTTGCGCGGCTGCCCGACAAAAAGTAGCATGACACCTCCACAGCGCCCTCCACGCCTGCGCCTGCTGCGCTGCCCGAGGAGGTGCTTACGCTGCGGGGTCCGGCGGCAAAGGCAAGGTTGGCGGTGTATCCGCTGCGGGGGAACAGCGGGCTGTCGGTGTGGCGGAACAAAAAATCAATGCCGTAGAGCGTGAGGTTTACCGTTGCGCTTTGCGCGCTGGCGTTGTTGTGCTGCTGCCAAAGCTCTACAAACAGCGATGCTTTTCCATCGCGGCTCACCGGCATGGATAGCCCCAGCCTGCCGTTGAGGTTCATGTAGAGCGTATCGCGCCGCTCCATGTTGATCTGCGCCGACGCGCCGATAGCGCTTAGAATGAGGTAGGGTACGCCGACGGATAGGTGCAGCAGCTGCGTGTTTTTTTCGGGGCTGCTCCAGTCGAGCTCAAGCTCCTCGCCGCCTTTGAACATGTTCGCCACAAAAAGCGAAGCCTCGCCGGTCAGCCGGAAATTGCCGTTTTCGTCGGTACCGAAGCTCAGCAAGCCGTTTGCGCGGTTGGCTTTACCGGCCATCAGGTAGGCGTACAGCGTTGACGACCGTTGCCTGAACTCCACCGCCGAGGGCTGTGCAGCGCACACAAATCCCAGCTCGTTAATTCGCCTGTCAACATCTTTCACATACTTTTCGGAGTAGAGGCGAGGCTTGTGCAGCCCCAGGTGGCTTTGCATGAAGGAAGGCCGCACGCGTGCGTCGCCTTTTACTATCAGCGAATCTATGGTTATGCGGTTTCCCCTGCTCAGCGTCAGCGCTGCGCAAAAGTAGCCCGAGTCGATACGCACGTTGCTGAGCTGCGCGCTGGCAAAGGGGTAGCCGTTATTTTCGCTGTAGCGGATAAATTTTTGCAGCACTCCGTCCATGAACGTTTTGCCAGCAGGCTTTCCCTCAAATTTTTTCAGGTTGACGCCGGCTTCGCGTAGCCATACAAGCTGCTCGTCGGCAACGTCAATGCGCTTTACGGTGGCGGCGCTGCAGGCGTACGCAGATGTGGCGATGCTGTCGGGTTGGGAGGCAAAACCGGCCGTTGAAATAGCCGAAGCGGTAAGCAGCAGGGCGGAGAAAGCGCCGGTGCGTATATGCGGGGCAGGCATGTCATTCAAAAAGGATTGAAAGCACAAACGAGTGCGAATACATCCTATCTATTGATTTTGGGAATTGCTCGTATCCCTCCAGCGACTTGGACGAAATGTTGTTCAGCATCCCCATAACATACTTAAGCTCCAGCGAAAATTTGAAAAAGTTGGCGTATGCATCAACGCCGAGGCCTGCCGTAATGGCTAAATCAAAAGGGTTAACGGCTACTAAGATGCTGCGCTTTTCGTTGAAGCTTTTGAATGCCGCCACATCGCAGTAGGGTGTGAGTCCGGCTATCATGTACGGCCTTACATTGCTGTGGCGTTTTGCCTTATACTTCAGCAGTAGCGACACCTCAACCAGCACCGACTCTATTGGCATGGAGTGGGTGAGCGAGTCGGATTCATAAAAGCTGAGGGTGCGCGTGCCGAAGGTAGGCCCTATTTGCGTTCGCAGGCTGAATAGGTGGTTGATACGGTAGTCCATCAAAGCGGCTACACCCATTGACGGCGCGAGGCTTGATACATCCACAAAAAAGTTGGATACTTCGCCTTGGCTGTTCTGTTGGGGTTCCTTTGAGCTGGTAATTTTGTAGTCGAGCATGCCTATGGCCACCGCAAAACCAAAGTGAAAGCGCCTGATGTAGTCGTAGTGCTGCTGCGTCAAAGGACGTGAAGCAAGCGTGCTCGGAAAGCCCGGAGGCATATCCTCCAACCTGCTTGGGGTGTACAGAGGCTTTTTTGACGCAGATGACTTAAATCCTTGAGCAGCGTTAGCGTTGTTGGATGCTGGCGAATATCTGTTTTGCGCTGCAGCGGCGGCGCAAAGCAACACTACAATAGCTATGAGTAGGCCGTTCTTTTTCACTTTTTTCTTGCTTCGTATATAGTAGCCATGCCTCCGCTCAGCGCTGTTGCGTTTACCTTTTCAAACCCTGCCTCCGTAATTTCGGACGCAAATGCTTTTCGTGGAGGAAATTCATCAACCGAGTAGGGGAGGTAGCGGTATGCGTAGCTGCTGCGCGATATAAGCTTGCCCAGCAGAGGTACGATTTTCAAAAAGTAAAGCTTGTATACGCCTCGCGCAATGCGGTTGGCAGGCATCGAGAGCTCCAGCACGATGAGCATCCCGCCCGGCCTGAGTGTGCGCCGCATCTCCCGCAGGCCTTGCTGCCGACGCTCAAAGTTGCGAATGCCGAAAGCAATTGTTACCACATCAAAGCAGCCGTCGGCAAACGGGAGCTGCTCGCCGTTGGCTTGGATGAACTCAATGCCCGCGGCGCTGGGTTTTGCTTTGGCCTGCTTGAGCATTTGCGCGGATATATCAACCCCCACAATGCGCGTTGCCCCGCTTTTTTTCAGCGCTATGGCCGAATCGCCGGTGCCGGTGGCCACGTCAAGTATGCGCTGCGGCCGGCTCCGCCCGGCGCACCGCGCCATCCTCCGCCGCCAACACCTGTCAACTCCCAGCGACAGCAGATGGTTGAGTAAATCGTACCGTGCGGAAATGCTATCAAACATTTCTGCTACGCGAGGCATGTCATTGCCCATGCTACTTTTTTAAGAGCTCCTGTAAGTATCCCTTGGGGTTGATGTAGGGAGCAAGCTCATGGTAAGGTATGCGCACCTCAGCTACATTTCGCATAACCTCCGGGCAGCCGTAGTCGCGGAAATCAGCCTGTAGGATGCTCAGCGCGGTGTCGCCAACCAGCATGTTGGCGGTGTTGCTTATGGTGTCGATGTGCAGCAACAGTGCGTCAAGTATATCGTCGCACGCGCTGTTCATTTCGTCATACTCAATGGCTCCGTTGGCGGTAAATTGAGCCAGCTGCTGCGAGGAGGCTACCCGTGCCCTGAAGAACGACTTATAATCTCCCCTAAACAAATCATGCAACGGTATGGGTTTCAGGGTGCTCAATTCAATAGTACGTGCTTTGTACAGCGTATAGCTGGGGTGTGCTCCGCCGCTATACTCCTGCATACCGCTGTACGATATAAGCTTATCGTTCAGGTAGCTTATCTGTATCCACTCAAATGAGTACAGGTATTCTTCCTGTAGGAAGCTCACGTCGTCTATCAGCTGCACGTCGGCGTACATCGTGTCGGCCTGCAGAACGCCGTAGTCGGCCAGCCGAAACATGCGGTTGAGCGAATCCTGTGCTGCGGTGTTAGCCATATTGTAGAGCTGGGGGTAGCGGTAAGCTTGCTTTGGGTAGAGCACGTTGTTGTCTATGGTTACCGGAGCGTTGAGCGTAGCGCAGATGGTGGTATAGCTGATGTGCTCTGGCGCAGTTTGGCAGCTGCATACAAGCAAAGCGGCTACCGCTACAGCGAACTCAGCCCGAATGAAGCCCGTTGAGCAAGTAGAAAAATTCAAGCAATGGAGTTTCATGTCGTATGAATAAATTAAATAGTAAAACCATTCGGCGTTAGGCAGCTACTACTTTGCAGCAGCATCCTCACTGGCTTTGTTGACCTTCAGCAGCTCAATCTCGAAGATGAGGGTTGAGTTTGGCTCAATGGGGCCGCCCCCTTGCTCGCCGTAAGCCAGCTCGGAAGGAATCCAAAACTGCACCTTAGAGCCTTCGTTCACGAGCTGCAAGCCTTCCGTCCAGCCTTTGATTACCTGGTTTAGCTTGAACTTGGCAGGTTGCCCGCGCTCGTACGACGAGTCGAACTCATCGCCGGAGAGCAGCGTGCCGCGGTAGTTCACCTCCACCTCGTCAGTATCGGCAGGTTTGGGGCCTGTACCTGCGGTGATTACTTTGTACTGCAGGCCGCTTTCGGTGGTGATTACACCCTCCTCGCCTTTGTTCTTTTCCAAAAATTCGTCCCCTGCTTTCAGGTTGCGAGTAAGCGTTTCTTCCTGTACCTTTTTGAAAAATGCTTCAATTACAGCAATGCTTTCTTCGTTGGTCATTTTGGCGTTTTCGCCGTCTTTGCTGAGTACATCGCTAATGCCCTTAGAGATGGCGTCAACGTTCAGCCCTTTGATTTTTACGTTGCTCAGGCTTTGGCCAATGTTAATGCCAAAAGCGTAGCTTACCGAGTCAAGCTCGGTGCTTCTTGCGCTTAATCCGCTGGAGGTGCACGAAATGGACACTAAGCCAGATAAAGCAACTGTCAAAATGCTTGTTCTAATTGATTTCATTTGTAATGTTTTTGGGAGTGATCGAAGTGAAATCCGCATGTGGATTTCGCTTCAGAATAATACTATGTTTTACGAACATGCTCGTTTATAATTGAGATAAAAAATGAACGTACAAAGGTAGCAAAAAAAGCGTCAGGTAGCGTGGGAAGCGCTTTTTTTGCAGGTGCAAGTTAAAAAGACGTATCCACAAATTGCTGAAAACAAGGTTGATAGCAGGGTTGTCAGTTTTCCTAAATTTTGCAAATCAACCATATCTCCACCGTCAAATGCAACGGTGCCAGCAAAGATAGACATGGAGAAGCCCATGCCGGCCAGCGCTCCGGTGCCAAGTATTTCTACCCATCGCGTTTTTTCCGGCAGCGCGGTCAGCTTGAGCTTGACGGCAATGAAGCTCATCAACGTAATGCCGATGGGCTTGCCAAGCACCAGCCCAAAAAAAATGCCGATGGCCGTAGCGCTCGTGAGCATGCCGATGGTATCGGCGTTGATAATGGCGCCGATGTTGGCCAGCGCAAAAATGGGCATGATGCAGAAGTGCACCCAAGGGTAGAGCGCGTTTTCGGAGCGCAGGATGAGCGGCGTTGCCCGGTTGATTTCACGCAGCAGGTTGCCTATTTGCTCCTGCTCCCGCTCGTTTTTCAGCAGCGGCACGGCGGTATTGTAGGCTTCTTTGAACTTTTCGAGCATAAACCGGCTGCGCACGTAGAAGCGAATTTGGTTGATTCTGATGCTCGACGGGATGGCCAGCGCCAGCACTATGCCCGCAAGGGTGGCGTGCACGCCGGAGCGCAGCACAAAGAACCACAGCAAAATTCCCAGCACAAAGTAGGGGAAAGCGGAGTTTACGCGCAGGCGGTTGAGCAGCATCAGCGCACAGGCTGTAATGGCGGCAGCTATGAGAAAACCGAAGTAGATGCTGTGCGACGGGTACAAAACCGACATTATGATAACGGTAGCGAGGGTGTCAATGATGGCAACAGACGTTAGGAATACTTTAATGGAGAGCGAAATGCGCGATTTCAGCGCCGAAAGCATGCAGATAGTGAGCGCAAGCCCTGTGGTGGTGGTAATTCCCCAGCCCGAAGCGCTTGGCGCATCTATTCCATTAATAGACAGGTAGATGACTGCCGGAGCAACAGCACCGCCTATAGCTGCAAATATGGGCAGCAGGATGTTGCGCGAGGAGGACAACTCAACTACCATTTCGCGCTTGATTTCCAAGCCGAGAAAAAGGAAGAAAATTACCATAAGCCCGCTGTTCACCCACTCCCTTACGGTGCGCAGGGGCAGGTAGTCGGTGTTGAAGTTGAACGCTAACGTAAGATCTTTGTCCCAAAAATCGTGCAGCCATTGCAGCGCCGGCAGGTTGGCAGCAGCAATGGCGATTGCGCTAAACGTGAGCAGCAAAATCCCTCCTGTGGTTTGCTGCTTGAGAAACTTGGCAAAAGGGCTGATAATGCTTTGGGCGCTATGCCTTTGGTTGAGCAACCTCCGGGCCTTAGCGATTTTTGATTTCTTGCTCATAGTTATTGCATTTTAGTTGTAATTATTAGTTGCTGAAATTGTCAGAAAGCTTTATAATTTTCCTGCGATCGGATGCAAAATCCGCACAGCTTGTATAGCATACGCGCCCCCACCGTAGCATCCCATTCGCCGCTGCTATAGCCGGGCGATACCTCGCAGAGGTCAAACCCCACAATTGTTTTACCCTGCTTTACCAGCTGCCCGATGAGGTAGCTTGCCTGATGAAAGCTAAGCCCACCGGGCACAGGAGTACCGGTGTTGGGGCAGTATGCAGGCGAAAGACCGTCAATATCGAAGCTAATGTACACTTTTTGGGGCAAAGGTGCAAGTATTTCTTCGCATAGAGCAGCCCAGCTAACGTTATTGAATTGATTCTCTTGCAAATAATAGTCTGTAAATTGCTGCACAGTAGGATTGCTTGCGGCAAAATCGGCTTCGTCCCTGCACAAATCGCGAACGGCTACCTGCACGAGCTTTTTTGCTGCCGGTACCTGCCCTATAACGTTGTACATGATGGATGCGTGCGAAAATTCAAACCCCTCATAGGCTTTGCGCAGGTCGGCGTGCGCGTCGATGTGCAAGATGCCGAACGATTCGTGCACCTCCCCCAGCGCCCTGATGTAGCCCAGCGGCGTGCTGTGGTCGCCACCCACCAGCCCTACCAGCTTGCCGCGCCGGAGCAGCTGAAAAGCTTGCTCGTACACGTAGCTGTTGAGCGTTGCCGAGGCGCTGTTTACCCGGTCGAGGTAGGGTTGTAGCTTTGCGCTGGCCTCGTCCACGCCTTTTTCCAGCAGCGCAATAACCTTCTCGGCATCGCGGCGGGCAGACCTGCCCAGCCGACGTATCTCGGCGCTTTCGGGCAGCGTTCCTATACCGGCCGTCCAAACGTCGCCGTTGTCCAAGTCAAAAAGGTCGATTTGCGAGGAGGTGTTGAGCATAGCCCGGGGGCCGTTGGCGGCGCCCGGACGGTATGAGGTTGTTACGTCCCAAGGTACGGGGAGCAGCGCCAGCATAGCCTCGTTGGCAGCAAACGGAAGCGCAAAGTAGCTCCCGTTTGGGATGCCTATATTATTGGGATTAAATGACATGCACTATTACTCTTTTTTTATATAGCGCTAATACATTTAGCAAACTTTATTACGTTTTATACTGCACGCGGGCAATGCGCAAACCCAGCCCGCGTACCTTTTAGCAGCGCAAATGTAGCGCACTTTTTTCTAAGAAGCAACAAAATATTTCTGCGCTTGCCGCAGAGTAGGTGCGCACCCCGGCAACCATGCCGCATGGGGATGTATGATGTATGATGTATGATGTATGATGTATCTCAAGTTTCCCACCTTCGGAAAATGTGGGAAACTTGAGTTATATATTGCTACTAACATTCCGTCCATAGCGGGGACAGAACCTTAGCTTTCCACCGCCACCTTCGCCACCCACCTTTTGCCGTTTCTGCCCTCGAGCAGGAGGTGGTAGATGCCGGCGGGAACTTGGGGCATGGCGAGGCCCTGACCCTCGTAGAGGGGCGAGGCATCGCCGGTGAGGATGAGGCTGCCCTGGCTGCTGAACAGGGAGTACTTCACGTAGCGCTCCTCTTCCTCCTCCTCGCCGTCGGCAAAGCCGCTCTGCTTGAGCTTGATGAAGCCGCCGGCGGCGACTGGGTTGGGGTAAACCGCCACCTTCATCGACTTTTTGCCTGCGCCGCCGCTCTCGCCGGCGGCGACGGTGTTCGCGTCGGGGCAGGTTTCGAGGGTGGCGCCGTTGAGGAGCGTCAGCTTGACGAACATAGAGTCTCTCTCCGTAAACCTATCGCTGAGGCTCGGGCCGGCGGTGCAGTAGAGCCGGCTTTCCTCCATCAGCAGCCACCGGGCGTCGGTATCGCGCTTGCGCCACCACGCGCACGCGCTGTACTGAACGCCGGTGCGGTT
>JAIRMD010000013.1 GCA_031258915.1 Prevotellaceae bacterium | reverse complement strand
GAGCGGTGGACGCGAATGAACTGCTGCGGCGGGAAGTTTTCCTCGAAGTACTTCATGGTTTTTTCCTTTAGAAAAGCGCCCTTTTCGGTGTGCAGCTTGACGTAGTCGCCGTAGGCTTCGATGTAGCGGATGCTGTGCAGGGGGATGACGTGAATTTGCTGGCGGTCTTTTACGGCAACGCGCGTCAGGGTGCCCGTAGCGGCCTGCAATGTATGAAGCGCTGCCGGCGGCGCCTCGCCCAGCTTGACCTTGGCAAAGGCCTTTTGCAGCGCGGCGTCGAATCGCTGCCGCGAGTACGGCTTGAGCAGGTAGTCCACCGCGTTCTGCTCAAAGGCGCGGATGGCAAACTGGTCGTAGGCGGTAGAGAAAATCACGAGCGGCGGGTTCTCCACCAGCTCCAGCATTTCAAGCCCCGTGAGCTTGGGCATTTGCACGTCAAGAAAGATGAGCTGCGGGCTTTTCTCCTTGATGATTTTCATGGCATCAAACCCGTTGCTCGCCTCGCCGATAACTTCTACCTCTGCGTAGCTTTTCAGGTAGTGGCGGATGATGTCCCGCGCGGGCGTTTCGTCGTCAACAATAAGCGCTGTCATGGTCTTCGTTAGGGTTTACTTTTCGTTTTTTTGCAGGATTGGTATTTTCAGCGCCACCACAAATTTTCCGCTCTCCACCTTAGTTTGCAGCAGGGCTGTAGCGCCGTAGCGCAGGCGGAGCTGCTCTTTGGTGTTCTTCAATCCGGTGCCGGAGCCTTTGCTTTGCCCTACGGCTTCGGCATCGAAGTTGTTGCTGATTTCGATGTGCAGGTGCTGCGCTTTCCGCGCCGCCGTTGCCGTGATGCGCACCGTTTCGGTGCTTTCGTAAACGCCGTGCTTGACGGCGTTCTCAAAGAGCGGCTGCAGCAGCATTGCCGGCATTTTGAGCGGCTGGCAGTCCTCCGCTACGTTGATTTCGTAGGCCAGCTTGTCGCCAAAGCGTAGCTGCTCAATGGCGAGGTATCGCCGGATGTTCTCCACCTCCTCTTTCAGCGTGGACATTTCGCGGTGCGTGGCGAGCACCGTGTAGCGCAGGTAGTCCGACAGGGCAACGAGCATCTCCTGCGACTGGTTAACGTCTTTTATAATCAAAGAGTTGACGGAGTTGAGGCTGTTGAATAAAAAGTGAGGGTTGATTTGCGATTTGAGCAGGTTCAGCTCGCCGTCCTTCAGCATTTTGTTCAGGCGAATTTCGTTGGCGGCTTTTTCGTTCAGCCGCTCAACGTAAATGCAGAGGTAGTATATCATCACAATGATTGCGTACAGCAGTACACCCTCAACTATTTTCCAAGGCAGCGAGCTGAGCATAAAGCTCAGGTAGGTACCGTCTTTGGCGGCAAAGAGGTAGGTAATTGCCGCGCTGCAGCCCAAGCATACCGCCAGCGCAGCAACCAGCAGAATGGCGTGCACCACCACGTTGAACTGCCACGATTTCTGCTCCCATGCGTTGTAGCGTATGGGGTACCACAGGCGCAGCGAGCTTACGGCAAACATGATGTTGAGCGTCAGCGCATCAACCAGTATGATGTGAAACGGCATGTCGATGGTGTAAACCATTACCGATACCTGAATGTTGATGATGAGCATCCAGATTACGACGTAGGCCAGCCGCGACCAGTAGGTTTGGAGTATCGGGTTGAGGCTGCTCATAGAAGTTAAGAGCTAAGAATTCTTCAGCTTGATTTCACCTCCGCCAAATACGGCGGTTACCTCTAAGATGAGCATTCGCTTTTCGTCCACCTCAAAGGTAGGCTTGGGGCGGTTGTCCACAAAGTTGCCGAACAGCTGGCTTTGCCGTACCTCTATATACCAGTCGATGGGGACGTAGAGCACCACGCCGCCAAACACCGAGTTTACCTCCAGCGTATGGGCGCCCTCGGCGAGCTGCGCCTCGCTGAAGTCGATCTCTGCGCCGCCGAATATGCAGCTAATTTCGCCGCCCCTGAAGTTTTTGATGCCTACTTTTTCGTGCACTCCGCCAAATACGGTGCTGTACTCCACGTACTCCGAGCAGGAAATGCTCGACTTCCACGCCGCCGCTCCGTTGTGGCTGTGAAAGGGCTTTGCCTGCTTGCACACGCAGCGCTCGTAGCGGCAGCTGCTGCGGTGGTGCAGGCGCCTGTAGCGGTCAAAGAACTCGCTGCGCTGCTCTTCCGAAAGATTTCTTATCCTCTCGGCGCGGTTTTTCCACTTATCGAAGCGCCGGCTACGCCAAGCGGGGTGGAACATCAGGGCAACGCCGACGCAGATGGCAACGACTGCCCATATATTGCTCTTGAGAAAGCTTAGCGACTCGATGTTGAGCTCGGGTAAAATGAAAAGGCCGCCTGTGAATATCAGCAGCAGCCCTGTGAGGAGCTTGCGAGAAGCGAGGAAAATAAGGCCGGTGATGCACACCAGCGTTTGCCACGAAAAGATGATGGGCTTGTACGCTGCCGGCAGCACGCTGCTGTCGAACATCAGCAAAAGCACGCCTGCTGCGATAAAAAGCAGGCCTGCGATGAGCGAGCGAATGGTGAGCATGCGGAATGTTTTCATATTTCATCGAGCAAAAAAACGGTTTTGGCTTTTTTGGAGTAAAAGTTGAGGGGTAAAGTTGCCGTTTTTGCTGTACGCTCTCAACAGCTACTCGATGTGCAGCGGTAAATTTACGACCAACTTCATATTTTTCACGATGAAGCTGGCGGCGGCGGCAGCTCGTCGCACGCCTTTTTTAGCTGAGCCATAGCCTGCTCCAGCACGCAGCGGGGCGTACCGACGTTGAGGCGCATGAATCCTTCGCCGCCGGAGCCGAACATTTCGCCGTCGTTCAGCGCCAGCTTTGCCTTGCCGACAAAAAGGTTCACCAGCGCGGCGTGGCCTAAGCCCAGCCCGCGGCAGTCCAGCCACAGCAAAAACGAGGCCTGCGGCTTCATTGCCCGAATGGTGGGGATATGCTCCGCGAGGAATTGCTCCACGTAGCCAACGTTTTCCTCCACGTAGGCGAGCATCTGCCGCAGCCACTCGCGCCCGTGCTCGTAGGCGGCAGCGGTGGCAACGGCGGCCGGGATGGTCGGCTCGCTGAGCTCGTTGGCCCGCAGCCACGAGTAGAAGCGTGCGCGGATGGAGGCGTTGGGTACGACTGCAAAGGAGCTGACTAACCCGGCGATGTTGAACGTTTTTGAGGGTGCGCCGAACGTAATGCTGCCTTGCGCCGCCGCCTCCGAAACGGAGGCAAACGGAACGTGCCGGCTGCCGAACAGCGCCATGTCTGCGTGGATTTCGTCGGCAACCACCAGCACGCTGCGGCGCGCGCAGACATCGGCAAGCCTCAGCAGGGTTTCGCGGCTCCACATTACGCCGCCCGGGTTGTGCGGGTTGGCGAGGATGAGGAGCCTGCACTTATCGTCAATCAGGTGCTCGAGCTGCGCGAAGTCCATTTCGTAGCGGTCGCCCGCCAGCCGCAGCGGGTTGGCGGCTACCGTGCGTCCGTTGGCCTCGGGCACGATCCGGAACGGGTGGTACACCGGCGGCTGAATGATGACCTTGTCGCCTTTTTCCGTAAAGAGGTTTACCGCCAGCCCAATGCCCGTAACAATTCCGGGAATGTAGCACATCCATTCGGGCTTCACCGCCCACCCGTGCCTCTCCTCCATCCACTTGGCAATCAGCGGCCAGTAGCCTTTCGGCAGCTGCGTGTACCCGTAGATGGGGTGCTCCACCCGCTCGCGCAGGGCGCTGACGATGAAGGGCGGCGTTTCAAAGTCCAAGTCGGCCACCCAGAGCGGAATCAGGTCTGCGCTGCCGTACCGCGCCTGCAGCGCATCCACCTTCAGCGCGTTAGTGCCTCGGCGGTCGGTTACCTTGTCAAAGTTGTACTTTTCTTGCATAGCGAAAGTTGATTTTTATCAAAGATTTTCTTACGCTGCCTCCTCCTTTGCAGCTTTTACCATGAAGTATAGGCGGTTGAATACGTTTACCTCGCTTGTGCCGGCGTCGAAGTCGAGGAAGAGCAGGTTGAGCTTGGGGTACTTGTCCTTCATGCGCTTTTCTACGCCCTTTGAGATAATCTGGTTGGCGATGCAGCCAAAGGGTTGCAGGCTTATCACGTTGTTGATGCCCTCGCTGGCGAATGCGCTTATTTCGCCCGGTATCAGCCATCCCTCGCCGTACTGGTGGGC
>JAIRMD010000149.1 GCA_031258915.1 Prevotellaceae bacterium | reverse complement strand
AACTTCCAGAACGAGTTTGGGTCGGGCGAGAACGAGTACGACGTGAGGATGGTGGACGGCAAGCGCTACACCAACACGAGCCGGTACAACTTCGGGCCTAAGTTCGACGGCCAAGACATCGTGTTCTTCGACGGCTCGACGCGAAAGTATCAGGCCTACGAGGATAACTACATGGACTTGTTCCAAACAGGGCACTCGGACAACATCAACGTTTCCGTGTCGGGCGGCAACGAAAAGGGCAACGCCCGCCTCTCGTACACGCGCTACGACTACGAGGGCACAATGGCCAACCAGAAGCAGGTCAAAAATGCCCTCAGCTTCAACGGGATGCTGAAGGCGACGGATTTCACCACGTTTGAGTTTTCGCAAAACCTCTACTTTGTGAACACGCAAAACCGCCGGCAAAACCTGACGCAAATGGTTGCCTACGGTACCTTTAACCGCGACGTGGACATTGCCACCGCCATGAATGCCTACCTCGACGAGAACGGCTACATGCGGACAAAGCAATCCCTCTCGGACGAAGGGTGGCAATCGGCGTTCACGCAGGAGAACGGGCTGTTTGACATGCTGTGGAACCAAAACCAGAACCGCAACACCGACGAAAAGCTGCACTCGATTACCTCTGCAAAGGTCAACTTCCAGCTGCTGCCTTTCCTGACGCTGCGGCTGCAGGGCGGAATTGACTACACCGCCACCAACTTTATCCGCAAGGACAAGGTGTATCGGCAAGACGCCGCTACCGGCAAGTGGGAGGGCGGAAAATTTTCGTACGCCACCGAGCAGAACACGATTCAGCAGTACGAGGCCGTGCTAAACTTCAGCAAAGATTTTGTGGACAAAAAGCTGAAGGTGGATGCCTTTGCCGGGCCGGCCTACAAAAGAATCAACTACGACAAGGTGAACGCCGGCACAATGGGCAACTTCTACCTCCCGGACTTTTGGTCAATATCCAACGCCGACGGCTGGCCGAGCAGCTTCGACGGGCGCATTGCAGACTACAAAAAGGAGGGCGAAGCGCTCTACAGCGTATTCGGGCAGGCCACGTTCAGCTGGATGAACAAGTACTACCTCGAAGTGTCGGGGCGCAACGACTGGGCATCAACGCTGCCAAAGGCCAACCGCTCGTTCTTCTACCCGGGCGCGTCGTTTACGTGGAACTTTAGCGAGGACTTTAAGGTTCCGGAGATGAGCTTCGGGAAGCTGCGCCTCTCGTGGGCGGATGTAGGCCGCCCGGCCACGCGCTACTACGCGCTGCGCACCTACACGGTGAAGCCGCTGCCGCAGCCCTACCCAGGCTTGAACGACGTTGAGCCGGAGTCGACAGATTTATTCTCCGGAGACCTGAAGCCCGAGCGGAAGCGAGAGCTGGAGGCGGGTTTCGACATCCGATTCTTCCACCGCGACCGCCTGGGGCTGGACTTTGCCTACTACAACACCACGTTCTACAACCAGATTATGGCCGTGCCGCTTTCGTCAACCACCGGCGCAGAGAACATCAGGATCAACGCGGGCGAGGTCAACAACCAGGGGCTGGAGTTCATGCTCAACGTGAAGCCCATTGTTGCGGACAGCTACGAGTGGAGCCTCAACCTGTCGGCCACCAAGCAGTGGGACGAGGTGGTGAAGCTCTACCCGGGCATCACCGAAATCAACACCTCCGTGAGCGGCATCATACAGCGCTCGGCTGAGGGCGAAAGAATGGGGCAGCTCTACACGCGCGACTACGCCCGCGCAGAAGACGGCACAAAGCTGGTGAACGATGCAGGCCTCTACTACATTTCGACAAGCGATAAGGACATGGTTAACGTGGGCAACATCAACCCCGACTGGTACGGCGGCTTGAGCTCCAACTTCAACGTTCGCGGCGACTGGGGCGCGGTAAACTTTGCCTTTGGCATTGACTACCGGATTGGAGGAAGCATCCTGTCGTACTCCAACTTTTACCTCAAGGGCAACGGCCTGAGCGAGTCGTCGCTGCAGTACCGCGACGTGGCGCACGGCGGGCTGACCTACACTGACGGCCAGGGGCGCGAGCGCCACGACGGGCTGATACTGCCGGGCGTAAAGGCCGACGGAACGCCCAACAACACCATCATATCCGCCACAGACTACTACAGCAGCTTTATCCACGACATGTCCAGCGGCTGGCAGCCCGATGAAATTCAGGAGAACAGCTTCATTAAGTTCCGCGAGCTTTCGCTGAGCTACACCCTGCCGCAGAAGTGGACGCAGCCCCTGAAGGTGCAGCGCCTCAGCTTGGCGCTCACCGCCCGCAACCTGTTCTACATCTGGAAAAACATCGACAACATAGACCCCGAATCGGTGCTGGGCACCAACAGCTGGGTAGAAAACTCAACCTACCCAACGTCGTGCATGTACGGATTTAACGTAAATATCTCATTCTAAACAATTTAAATAAATATATTATGAAAAAGTTACTTATTCTATTGATTGTCCCGCTGATGATGGCGACAGTAGCCTCGTGCGAAAGCGAGCTCGACAGCCTCTGGGAAAATCCCAACACCTACACGCCTTCCGCTGATGCCATAAACTCCGGCATGTTTACCCACATACAGAAAACGCGCTTCTGGCAGCTGGACTACGGCGAGTGGTACTGGATGTTCGGCAACGGAGGTATCCCCGTAATGATTCAGGTAACGGGAGGTATGGAGCCTGCCGCCATTAGCGTTGGCGAAGGCAAATACTTTAATGAAGTATATGAAGGTGCGCTGCTCGGCAACTACGTTAACATTGGCTACCCGGACGCAACCAGAGCGCCCGGGTATAGCACCAACGGCAACGAGCGCAGCCGCTTCAGCAACTTCTACACCAACCTCAACAACTACGCGCTGATTCGCGACGAGGTGGCCAACCTCGAAGGGCAGGCGAAAGATGACAGCCAAATATACTTTGAGCTTGCCACCGTGCTAAAGAACGTGGTGGCGCTGCAAACGGTTGACCTCTTCAACAAAATACCCTACAGCAGCGCATTTCAGGGGAACGACGGCGTATTTAACGCCTCCTACGACGACCCGAAGCAGATCTACGAATCGGTGCTCGACGACTACGTCCGCATAGCCGCTGCGCTGCCCGGCGTAGCGGCCAAAATGTCGGCAGCCGCCAAGAGTACGTTCGCCAAGCAGGACCTCTTCTTTGGCGGCGATGTGGATAAGTGGGTGAAGTACATCAACGCGCAAATACTCCGCTCCGCCGTCCGCGCCTCGGAGGGCGGAATAGCGCCGAGCAAGTACCTCACCGGCGACGTGCTCAACAACCTGCCCACCGAAGATTACCTCTTCAAGTCGCGGCAGGAATGCCAGCAAACTTGGGGTGCCGGGTCAGGTGCAAACGGGGGCGAGCTGTTCTGGCGCGGGCTGAGCGACCGCTTCTGGCGCATCACCGTTCCCGACAACATCATGGAGCGCATGAAAGTTGACAAAAGCAGCCGCGTGTACAACCCCAACGTGGACGACCCGCGCCTGCCCGTCATCGCAATGGGCTTTGTGCGCTCGGACGATGCCGCAAACCCCCAGCCCGAGTACTACGGAATATCCGGCAACTGGAACAGAAATCTTCAGGTGCTGATGGGAACGCACCCCACCGAGCCGAGAAGGATAAACATCTACCCACAAGTAGTTGACAGCACAGGGGTATTTATTGACGACATCAACGCTGCGTATGGCGGTGGGCCTAATGAGTACGTGCAGGGAACTCCGTGGACGTTCTACAACCCCATGACCTACATGTGCGTGGAGGACTACCACTTCAAAATTGAATCTTACGCCGAGGTGGAGCTCTTCCTTGCTGAGGTAGCGCTCAAAAGCTTAGCGCCGGTGGCGGGCGACGCAAAAACCCACCTCCAAAACGCCATCAACGCCTCCGTTGATTTTTGGTACACGATGAACGGATTTGCCAACGGCACGCTGGCCGCCACGCTTAAGCCATACTCGGACCTCGCGAAAAAAATCCTCCAGCCTGCCAAGCCCGTCAACGCCGCCGCGTACGCAACGGCTGTAGCCAACAAGCTTACCGGAGATGTAGAAGCCGACATGGAAATCATCATGCAGCAAAAGTACATCCACCTGAACCTGATAGGCGTTTACGAGCTCTTTGCCGAAATACGCCGCACGCGGCACCCCAAGATTGAGCCTGTCTCCCTCACGTGGGATAAAATCGGCGTAAACCTCGCCAACGCCAAAATGGTGATTGAGCGCGTGAGGTACCCCGACTCCGAGCGCACCAACAACGCCGCCGAGTACGCTAAGGTGGAGGCCGATGACAACTGGACAACGCCCGTCTTCTGGTCGACCAAAAGAGATTCGTACTTTCTGGACAACGCACTAAAAACCGACTAAGTGGCCATGCGCTACCAAAAGCGAGTAGGAGGAGCGGGATTATTTCCCGTTCCTCCTATTTTTATGCTGCTAATTCATAGAGCAATTCTTAGCCGGCCAGCGGTAGTTAATACTTATTATATATTTTATAGCGTTAATTAACGTTCTTCTATTTGCAGAATACCTGTAAAATATTCACCTTTGCCGGAGTTAATTGAATTATTAAATATTGTAATTAAATATAGCAGTTAAACATGAGTATTAATCGCAATACCAGCGCAGAAGAGGCCATTTTGAAGGCAGCTGAGGAGGTTTTTCTCAGCAAAGGCTTTGCCATGTCCACCACCACAGCTATTGCCAAGCTTGCCGGCGTAAATCAAGCCTTGCTGCACTACTATTTTCGCACAAAGGAAAATTTGTTTGAGGCGGTGTTCCTGAAAAAGCTACAGCTCGTTACCGTCGCCATGTACGAGATTCTGGGGAAAGAGGGTATTCCGCTGATGGATAAAATAAAAATGCAGATAGAAACGCAGTTTGACTTTGTGCAGAGCAACCCCAAGCTGCCGTTTTTGGTGGTAAGCGAAGTAGCCCGCGCGCCGGAGCGCTCCGAAAGGATGGGAGTAATGGTGGGAAAGCGCGTGCAGCAAGCGCTCGGAAAGCTGCAGGAGGAGCTGGACAAGGCGCACGAGGAGGGGAAAATCCGTAAGACCTCTGCCGTCAACCTGCTGCTGAGCGTTATTTCGCAAAACGTATTCCCGTTTTTGATTCGCCCCATTTTTCAGGCAATAACAAATATGCCCGATGGCGACTTTGAAAAGCTTATGGCGAGCAAAAAAGAGGAAAATGTTGCCTTTATTATCAACAGCTTGAAAATTAAGAGCTGATGTATGATGTATGATGTATGATGTATGATGTATGAGCTTGCTAAACTCCCACAATAAATTATGAAAACAATGCCAAAAAATAGTCGCCGGCTGCCGCTTCTCCATTTTTTACCGGCTACGGCGCTGCTGCTGCTGCACGGCGCTTTGCTCACGGCGCAAACGCCGGTTACGCTTGAGCAGTGCAGGGCTAACGCGCAGGCCAGCCACCCGCTGGCAAAGCAGCGCGGCCTGCTCGAAAGGACAAAGGCGCTTACCATTGCCGCGCTCAGCAAGGGCTACCTGCCCCAAGCACAGCTGGCAGCTAAGGCCTCGTACCAGTCGGACGTTACGCAGATTCCGATAGATCTCTCTCAGCTTGGCTTCGCCGGCGCGAGCATTCCCAGCTTGAGCAAGGACCAGTACAGCGCGGCGTTAGACGTAAGCCAAACGGTGTGGGACGGCGGCTTTATCGGTGCGCAGAAAAAGCTGGCGCTGGCAGGCGCGGCTGTCGAGGAGCGTCAGGTTGAGGCGGAGATGTACGCCCTCAACGAAAGGGTCAACCAGCTCTACTTCGGCATCCTGCTGGCGGATGAGCAGCTCCGGCAAAGCGAGCTGCTGGAGGAGGAGCTGCAGCGCAACCTTGAGCGCATGTCGAGCTACGCGGCCAACGGCCTCGCCAGCCCCGCCGACTTAGACGCTATCGGGGTGGAGCAGCTGAACGTTCGCCAGCGCCGGGCGCAGCTGAAAAGTAGCCGGAAGGCCTGCTGCCAAATGCTCTCAACCTTAACGGCAATGCCGGATACCGCTTTTTCTACGCTGGAAAAGCCGTCCGTCAGCTTACCGCAGCGCCTGCAAACGGACAGCCTCCCCGCCCTGCGGCTGCTCGAAGCGCAAGGCTGCTACCTCGAGGCGCAGAAAGGTAGCATCCGCGCCGCAGCCATGCCCAGACTTGGGGTCTTTGTGCAGGGCGGATACGGTAAGCCGGGGCTTGACATGCTGAGCAACGAGTTCGCTCCGTTTTACATTGCGGGGGCGAGGCTGTCGTGGAGCTTTGGAGGCCTGTACACGCTGGCCGACGAGCGCAAAAAAGTAGCGGTGAAAAAAAGCTCGGTTGCGGTGCAAGCGGAAGCGTACATGCTCAACCTGAACATGCAGAAAGCGCAGATGGCGGCAAGCATACAGAGCATCCGCGATGTGATAAAAATGGACGACGATATTATTGCGCTACGCGAAAGCGTGAAGGCGGCGGCAGAAGCTAAGGTGGCAAACGGAACGCTCAGCGTAGCGGAGCTGCTGCGCGAGGTTACCGCCGAAAATCTTGCACGGCAGCAGAAGGCGCTGCACGAGGTGGAGCTTATGATGGCCGTTGCCGGCTACAGGCAGCTGCTTAACGGAAATTGAGGGCTGTGAATCCTCTATCTGTCAACTGAATTTCAAATCTTAACTACAAAAAAAGCTATGGCTACGAAAAAGAATTACCAGCGCCCGGCGGCCTGCTGCCGGATGATTTTGCTGCTGCTTGCTGCCGCGTGCAGCGGCGAGCGGAAGTATGATGCCTCCGGCGTATTTGAGGCTACGGAGTTTATGGTATCGTCTGAGGCTTCCGGCAGGCTGCTGTGGTTCGACGTAGAGGAGGGAATGCTGCTGGCCGCCGCTCAGCCGGTGGGGTGCGTAGATACCATGCAGCTGCACCTGCAGCGGCGGCAGGTGCAGGCGCGCATAAAGGCCACGCAGCGCCGATACTTGGACGTAGCGGTTCAGACCGCCGCGCTTGAGCAGCAAATAGCAACGGCTAAAACCGAGCTGCAACGCTTTGAAAATCTCCTCAAGTCCAACGCCGCTACCCAAAAGCAGGTGGACGACATAAGCGCTCAGGCGGCGCTGCTGGAGAAGCAGCTCGCCGCGCAAACGGCGGCGCTGGAAGCAGGAAACAGGGGCGTTGCCGACGAAACGCTCGCGCTGCAGGCGCAGCTGGCGCAGCTCGAAGATCAGCTGAAGAAATGCACCGTCGCAAGCCCTGTGGCGGGAACAGCGCTGTCGAAGTATGCGCAGCAGGGCGAGCTGGTGGCGCCGGGCAAGGCGCTCTTTAAGGTGGCAAACCTTGCGGAGCTAACCCTCCGAGCCTACATTACCTCCGGGCAGCTATCGCAGGTAAAGATCGGGCAGGCGGTAAAGGTGTTCTCCGACTTTGGCGAAAATGGCATGAGGGAGTATGCAGGTACCGTCACGTGGATTGCAGACAAGGCCGAGTTCACCCCAAAAACTATCCAAACCCGCGACGAGCGTGCCAACCTCGTTTACGCGGTGAAAATAACCGTAAAAAACGACGGCTACCTCAAGCGGGGAATGTACGGGGAGCTGTCAATTGACAATTAACAGCTGCAGCTACTTTATGTGCTATGAAAGCGCTATCCGTAAATAACGTAAGTAGAAGCTACGGCAAGGTACAGGCCTTGAAGAATGTCAGCTTTGAGGTTGAGCAGGGGGAGCTGTTTGGGCTGATTGGCCCCGACGGAGCGGGAAAAACCACCCTGATTCGCATCCTCGCCACCTTGCTGCTCGCCGATAGCGGCCGGGCTACGGTAGATGGCCTTGACGCTGTGCGGGACTACCGCGCCATACGCCGCCGCGTAGGGTACATGCCCGGACGCTTCTCGCTCTACCAGGATTTGAGCGTTGAGGAAAACCTGAACTTTTTTGCCTCCATATTCAACGCTACGGTTCGCGAAAGCTACCACCTGATACAGGGTATTTACCGGCAAATAGAGCCGTTCAAAAGCCGACGCGCCGGAAAGCTGTCGGGCGGAATGAAGCAAAAGCTGGCGCTGTGCTGCGCCCTTATACACAAGCCCTCCTTGCTGTTTCTGGACGAGCCTACAACCGGCGTTGACCCTGTTTCGCGCAGGGAATTTTGGGACATGCTGGCATCGCTCCGGCAGCAAGGCATTACCATTGTAGTCTCCACGCCCTACATGGACGAGGCGCTACGCTGCGACAGGATTGCCCTGATGAAGGAGGGAGGATGCCTCAAAATCGAAACACCGCAAAACATTATACGCCAATTTCCGCACACCCTGTGGTCGGTGCAGGGCGACCCAATGTACAGGCTGCTAAAGGATTTGCGGCGGCACGAGGATGTCATCTCATCCTTTGCATTTGGCGACGCGCACCACGTAGCGGTGAGAAGCGAGCGAATAACCACCCTGCAGCTCGAAGAAAATCTAAAAATGCTGGACTACAAAAACGTCGAGGTAAAGGAAATTACGCCAACCGTAGAGGACTGCTACATGCAGCTGACAATGGACAATGAACAATGATTTTATTTTACTCATAACTCACATTCATAAAATATGAGCGCTTTTGCGATATACGCCGAAAACCTCACCAAATGCTTTGGAAGCTTCACCGCCGTGAACAGCATTTCGTTTAGCGTGGAGGCGGGGGAAATTTTTGGCTTTTTGGGCGCCAACGGCGCAGGAAAAACCACCGCCATGCGCATGCTGTGCGGCTTGAGCAAGCCTACGTCGGGCGCAGGGGTGGTGGCGGGGTACGACGTTGCGCGGGAGCCGGAAAAGGTAAAGCAAAGCATCGGCTACATGAGCCAAAAATTCTCGCTCTACGAAGACCTGAAGGTGTGGGAAAACATTCGCCTGTTTGCCGGAATTTACGGCATGAGGGGAAAGCATATTGCGTCAAAGACGGAGCAAACGCTTGCCCACCTTGGGTTTGAGGCGGAGCGCAATACGCTGGTGAAAGCCCTGCCCCTGGGGTGGAAGCAAAAGCTGGCGTTTTCGGTAGCCATCTTCCACGAGCCAAAGGTAGTATTTCTCGACGAGCCTACGGGCGGCGTTGACCCCGCCACGCGCCGGCGGTTTTGGGAGATGATTTATCAGGCGGCAGAGCGCGGCATCACCGTTTTCGTCACCACCCACTACATGGACGAAGCCGAGTACTGCAACCGAGTCTCGATTATGGTAGACGGGCGCATCGAAGCGCTTGATACGCCAAAAAACCTGCGCCAACAGTATAGCGCACCCAACATGGACGGCGTGTTTCAGCGTTTAGCGCGATAGCTGCAAAAAAAATTATGGGTACAAAAAGTAATAGTCGGCTCTCAGCTGTCAACGGCCAATTGATAAAGAAGGAGTTTCGGCACATCTTTCGCGACAAGCGCGCCATGCTGATACTGCTGGCAATGCCTGTTGTGCAGATCATACTCTTCGGCTTTGCCATCACCAACGAGGTGAAAAACGCGCAGGTTGCCGTCTTCGACCCTTCGCGCGATGCCTCCACCACGCGCATCACCGAGCGGCTGCAGGCAAGCCGCTACTTTGATGTAGTCCGGCGCTTGGGCAGCGCAGCGGAGGCCGACGAAGCGTTCAAGGAGGGGACGGTGAGCCTCGCCGTCATCTTTGGCGAAAACTTCGACGAAAACCTGTGGCGCACCGGCGAAGCCGCCATACAGCTCATTGCCGATGCCACCGACCCCAACCAGGCGGCTACGCTCACCGGCTACGCCTCGAGCATCATTGCCGACTACCAGCAGGAGCTGCTGCAGCTGCACAGCGTCCCCTTTCGCGTCACGGCGCAGGTGCGCATGCTCTACAACCCGCAGCTGCAGGGCGCCTACAACTTTGTGCCCGGCGTGATGGGCATGATTCTGATACTCATCTGCGCCATGATGACCTCCATTGCCATTGTGCGCGAAAAGGAAACGGGCACTATGGAGGCGCTGCTCGTGTCGCCCGTAAAGCCTTTTGCCCTCATATTTTCCAAGCTTGTGCCCTACTTCGCGCTCTCCGTCGTCAACCTCGCCACCATCCTCCTGCTGTCGGTTTACGTGCTCAACGTACCGGTAACCGGCAGCCTGCTTGGGCTGATGATGCTATCGCTGCTCTACATTTTTGTCTCGCTTGCGCTGGGCATGCTGATTTCAACGCTGGTCGCTACGCAGGTAGCGGCAATGCTCGCGTCGGGCATGGCGCTCATGCTGCCCGTAATGCTGCTTTCGGGCATGATATTCCCGGTAGAGAGCATGCCCGAAATCTTGCAGTGGCTATCGAGCATCGTTCCCGCAAGGTGGTACATCAACGGCGTAAAAAAGCTGATGATAGAAGGCCTGCCCGTTGCCTCAAGCATGAAAGAATTCGCCGTGCTTTCGCTCATGGCAGCAGCATTTGTGGCGGTAAGCATCAAAAAATTCAAAACAAGGCTGTAGCGAGCTAAATGCTAAGAGCTATGGCTGAAATATAAAATCTAACTATGCTAAAATTTTTAATCGAGAAAGAGTTTAAGCAGCTGTTGCGCCACTCTTTTTTGCCCAAGCTTGTAATCGCCATGCCCTGCATAATACTGCTGGTCTTTCCCTGGGTGGCAAGCTACGAGGTGAAGAACGTCAGCTTATGCGTGGTGGACAATGACCACAGCACGCTCTCCTCGCGCCTGATGCAAAAGGTAGCGGCGTCCGCCCACTTCCGCCTTGCCGCCACCGCATCCGGCTACAGCAGGGCAATGCAGAGCATCGAATCCGGCGACGCAGACATTATCTTGGAAATCCAGCCGAGCTTTGAGGAGCAGCTAATGCGCGGGGGCGAAGGGCAGGTGATGCTCTCGGTCAACGCGGTGAACGGCGTAAAGGGAAGCTTGGGAAGCGCCTACCTGCTCAGCCTGCTCAGCGATTACGCCGCAGAGCTTCGCAGCGAGCGCATCCCCGCGCCGGCGGTAGCGGCAGTCGGCAGCATTCGGCTGCTGCCAACCTACTTTTTCAACCCTCGCCTCAACTACAAAGCCTACATGATCCCAGCCCTGATGGTGCTGCTGCTCACCCTGCTCTGCGGCTTCCTTCCGGCGCTGAACATCGTCAGCGAAAAGGAGGCGGGCACCATTGAGCAGCTCAACGTAACGCCGGTGGGCAAGCTCACGTTCATTTTGGCAAAGCTAACGCCCTACTGGCTTGTAGGGTTTATCGCCCTCAGCATAGGCTTTGCGCTGGCAGCTTTGCTCTACCACATTACGCCGGCAGGAAGCTTCGGCACAATTTACTTTTTTTCCGCCATCTACATCCTTGCCATCTCAGGCTTTGGGCTGCTCATCTCCAGCTACTCCGATGCCATGCAGCAGGCAATGCTACTCGCCTTTTTCTTCATCATGATTCTGGCGCTCACGAGCGGGCTGTTCACCCCCGTAAGCAGTATGCCGCAGTGGGCGCAGTACATTACCGTTTTCAACCCGCTGAAGTATTTCATGCAAGTCATGCGCATGGTGTACCTCAAAGGCAGCGGCATCGGGGATTTGCTGCCGCAGCTGATCGCCCTGTGCGGGTTTGCTGTTTTTTCCAATACCTGGGCAACGTTGAGCTACAAAAAAAGCAAATAGCATATTTAACGATTTTTATATGTGCTTTTTTTTGCTCTATGAATACAAAAAATAGTTGACAATAAGCATGTTGAAAAATTATTGTGAAAATTATTGCTTTAGAGCAGGTAAATTTGCAGAAAAAAATTTGGCTATTCAACAATAAAGAGCTACTTTCGCAAATGTTTTTCATGCGAATTTTATAGTGGTAACTCTACACGCATATCATACGCGGGTTTGTCCGATAGCCATAACTTAAAATGATGAAACCAAAAATGTTGAAAGCGCAATTTAAGTGTCATTACGAGGAGCTGTATTGTAGTTACTACAAGGCAAGCCTTTTGAATGTTGGCATCCCTAACCGTCTTTTCTCTCCAAATATTGTTGTTACTGCCAACAAACTTACAGCAAAATGAAACAAAGTAAAAATCAGTAAAAATCATTGAAGCAAGCAATGAATATAAACAATTAAATTTCTAAACACTTAAAAAAACATCAGTTATGAGTCAGCCAAAGGCCAAAAAAGTATCGGCCAAAAAAACGGAACAAAAAAAAGATTACAAAAAAGGCATTTCTGCGATGATTGTTATCGTGGTATGTGCTATTGTTGCGCACCTCTTTTTCTACCTCTTCTGCGGGGCAGATGCACGATTTGACGATAAGGGGCATCCCATTGATGGCAACATATTTGGGACCCTCTATCAGGGTGGATTCGTTATCCCCATTGTGATAACGCTGTTGCTAACGGTGTTGGCATTAGGCGTAGAGCGCTTCTTCGCTTTGAATAAGGCAAGCGGAAGAGGCAGCATTACAAAATTTGTAGCCGAGTCAAAAGCGAAGCTGAAAGCTGGCGACATTGACGGCGCCGAGCAGCTGTGCAACAAGCAAAAAGGCTCTGTGGCAAACATTCTGCGCGCAGGCCTGGTGCGCTACCGCGACGTGGAGCAGATGGCAGGGCTAAGCAACGACGAAAAAGCAACGATCATCGAAAAAGAGATTGAAGATGCCACCGCGCTGGAGCTGCCCTACTTAGAGCAAAACCTGAACGTGATTGCTACCATCTCTTCGCTGGGTACTCTGTTCGGGCTGCTGGGTACGGTGCTCGGCATGATCCGCTCATTCGGCGCTATGGCCAACGAGGGCGCTCCCGACTCCATCGCTCTTTCGCTGGGTATCTCGGAGGCGCTTATGAATACTGCTATGGGTATTGCAACGGGTGCCTTGGCTATTATCGTGTACAACTTCTTCGCGGCAAAAGTGCAGGACATCACCAACGCTGTGGGCGAAGTAGGCTTTGCCGTAGGGCAAACGTATGCGACTAAGCACGAAAAGCAGGCCTAAGCGAGGCCTTCCATCAGAAAGTTTTTTTCAACGCAAGAAAAAAGTAAAACGATATGGCTAAAATCAAAACCAAGAAGCGGGACACGTTCATTGACATGACAGCTATGAGCGACGTTACGGTGCTGCTGCTGACGTTCTTCATGCTGACGGCAAACTTTATCCCCTTAGAGCCTGTTCAGGTGATTACGCCGGCATCGGTAATGGAAACCAAAGTTCCGGACTACAACGTCATCACGGTGTTGATAGAGCCGACCGGAAAGGTATTCCTGAACTTTGACCGCCCCAACGACAAAAGGGAAATACTGGAAAAGATGGGCGTGCGGTACAACATTACCTTTAGCGAGAAAGAAAAAGCCAACTTTATGGAGCCGACAACCTTTTTGGGAGTTTCAATTGCTCAGCTGAAGGAATACCTCTCGCTGGATGCGGAGGATCAAAAAGACTACCTCCGCCAGAGCAACGGCGTGCCCGCCGACAGCGCAAACAACCAGCTGGCTACGTGGATACAAACGGCCAAGGCCGTCAACAGGGATTTGTCTATCTCCATCAAGGCCGACCAAACAACGCCCTACCCGCTTGTTCGTACGGTAACGTCCACGCTTCAGGATATAAAAGAAAACCGGTTCAGCTTGATTACCACGCTGCGTAACATGCCCGAAGGGTTTTAAATGTATGAAATTTTGAATTGAAATTTTTTGGATCTGAAATCTGAAATAAAAAAAACTAAACAAAATGGCAGAAATAAATACCGGTGGCGGAGGCGGGCATGGAGCCAAAAAGGGGCAGCCCCAAAAAATGAACCTGCGGGTGGATTTTACTCCAATGGTGGATATGAACATGTTGCTGCTGACCTTCTTCATGTTTTGCACCTCGCTAAGCAAGCCTCAAATCATGGATCTTGTTCTCCCCGTTAAAGATGAGCAAATTATCAACGACGACGAGAAGAACAAAGTCAAAGATTCCAAAGCAGTTACGCTCTTGTTGGGAAAAGATGACAAGGTTTACTACTACTTTGGTAAAATTGACAACACAAAGTATCAGGATTATAGTTCGCTTCAGGAAACAGACTATTCCCCTGACGGCCTTCGCGCCATCTTGCTCGAGCGGAATATAGATGCCGTCCGCCAAATGCTCGAAGTCAAGCGGCAAAAGCTTCGCAAGGAAATTAGCGAGGCCGACTTTAAGGAGCAATCGGCAAAGATAAAGGACGATCCTGACGGTCAGGTGGTGGTCATCAAGCCTACGGACGAGTCCACATACCGCAATCTGGTTGACGTGCTGGACGAAATGCAGATATGCAGCATTGGCAAGTATGCGATTGTGGAGATGAGCGAAGGAGATGATTTCCTGCTTCAAAATTATTTGACGAAAGGAGTATATGGCTCCGAGCGGGAAATACCCCGGTAAAGTTTGGGCTACAAAAGTAATAGCAACAAGGAATGTAATAAAGTAATCAAAGCAATGGGAAAAGATGCACAGTTGAACTCAATAGAGTGGACAGCGCTGATTTTTGAAGGTAAAAATCAACAGTACGGGGCATTCTATCTTCGCCGTACTTCATGGCGCCGCCACCTGTTGGCGCTGCTGATTATGGTATCGTTTACCATACTAGTGGCGCTTGTTCCGGTTTTGATAGAAACGGTAAAAAAGACGCGCGAATACTTGGGTGGAGTAGATGCTCAGGTGGAGTTGGCTACCATTAAAGAGGCACCGGAAATCCCCAAGGAAGTTATTAAAACGGAGCCGGAGGCCCCCCCTCCCCCACCCCTGAAGTCGTCTATCAAGTTTACGCCTCCCGTGATTACGGAAGATGATAAAGTGCGGGATGATGAGCAGATGGCCTCGCAGGACAAGCTCAGCGAAACGAAGCTTACCATCTCAATAGCCAACATCACCGGCGACGACGATAACCCCAACGCAATAGATATTGCAGAGCTGGAGCAGCACAAGGTGATAACGACAGAAGAGCAGCCGTTTATGGCGGTAGAGCAAATGCCGCAGTTTCCGGGTGGCGAAAAGGCATTGCGAAAGTACTTGGCCGAACAGATAAGGTATCCGGCGCTGGCGGCAGAAAATAATATACAGGGCAGGGTGGTTATCCGCTTCGTGGTAAATAAAGATGGCATGATAGACAGAGTTGAGGTGCTTCAAGGTATTGACCGCCTGTGCGACGAAGAGGCAATGCGCGTGGTAAGAAACATGCCAAAGTGGATACCAGGCCGCCACAACGGACGTGCAGTGCCGGTGGTATACACAGTGCCGGTGGTATTTAAGCTGCAATAAAAGCCGGTAAAAAATCGGTATCGTTAGAAAAATGGGGAAATTTTAGCTGATTTCCCCATTTTTGTTTAGCTTTACGCTAAAGCCAAAAAAAATACGCGTATTCTAAAGCCACTGCGCTTACTCTTTTCCGAGCGCAGAGGCAGCTATTTTTCCGTCGCGCAGAATGATTTCTATGCGGTCGCCCGCCTGCACGTCGCCTGCGCTTTTTAGCAGCGCTCCGTTTTTTAGCGTTATGGAGTAGCCTCTTCGCAAGATTACGGCAGGGTCTGCCAGCTTCAGCTCGCTGCCTAACCTGTCGAGCATCAGGTGGCTGCGCGTGATGCTTTGGGCTACGGCTTGCGCCAGCTGCTGCGGCAGGTAGGTCGCCACTCGCGCTTTTTCCTCCCGGATACGCTGCTGAACGTACGAGGTCAGCGCAAACAAAAGCTGCTGCAGGCCATGCTCGCTGCGGGTGAGGATGCGGCTCCAGCCTTCGGACAGAGTTTCCCACATCTCCTCCACCTGAGCATCCTGCTCCGCAATTTTTTCTACCAAAAACTCGGCGGCAGCGGTAGGGGTTTTCAGCATGGTATGCGCCACCATGTCCACCACGCTCACGTCGCGGTCGTGCCCAATGCCGGTGATGATGGGCAGCGGGAACTGCGCTACGTTGCTCGCCAGCGCGTAGCTGTTGAAGCACGACAGATCGCTCTGCGACCCGCCTCCCCGCAGTATTGCCACCACATCGAACTCGGAGGCTCGCGCGTAAATCTGCTCCAGCGCACCGATGATAGCAGGCTCGGCCTCCTTGCCCTGCACGGCGGCCCGAAACAGCACGGTGCGGAACGTGTAGCCGTAGCCGTTGTGGTGCAGCTGCTGCATGAAGTCGCCGTAGCCTGCCGCGCTCTCGGAGGAAATGACGGCAATACGCTGAGGCAGCAGCGGCAGCTCCAGCTCGCGGTTCATGCCAAATACGCCGTCGGCGTGCAGCTGCTCAACGGTTTTTTTGCGCATCAGCGCCACCTCGCCCACCGTATACGCCGCGTCAATGTCCAGAATGTTCAGCCGCAGGCCGTACAGCTCGTGGTACTGCACCGCTACGCGCACCAGCACCTTCATTCCTTCGCCTAAGTTCATGCCTGCTTCGGAGGAAAAATACGCCTTTAGCATCCGGTAAACGTTAGCCCAGATGTTGGCGTTCGCTTTTGCTTCAATTCGCTCGCTGCCGGCATCCTTTTGCACCAGCTCCAGAAAGCAGTGCCCTGCTGCCGATTCGCGCAGCTCGTTCACCTCCGCCGTCACCCAGTAGGTATCGGGCAGAGCCTCTACCGCCTGCTTTATGACGAGCTGAAGCTCTTTTAGGGATATGGAAGAAGGATTCAAAGATTTCAGATTTCCAAAAATTTGGTGGCTCAAAGGTAAAGAAAAATGGCAAGAATATCGCATGGGGGAGCAAAATTATTTGTGCAAAAAATGTGGACGGCAGCGATAATTTTTATCCGTTTGCGCATAATTGGGAATTTAATGCTATCTTTGCCCTGCTTTGTATAGAAAACAAAAACTATTTTTGACATGTCAGTAGAGGAACAAAAATTTTCGGAAGAATATTCAGAAAGTAACATTCAGGTACTCAAAGGATTGGAGGCTGTGCGTATGCGCCCCTCCATGTACATTGGCGATGTAGGGCCAAGAGGGCTGCACCACCTTGTTTACGAGGTGGTGGACAACTCCATAGACGAAGCGCTTGGGGGATACTGCGAAAATATTGACGTTTGCATCAACGAGGACAACTCTATCACCGTAAGCGACGACGGGCGGGGTATTCCTATAGGCATCATGCCGGAGGAGGGCAAATCGGCGCTGGAGGTGGTGCTCACCGTGCTGCACGCCGGGGGTAAATTCGACAAAAGCAACTATAAGGTTTCCGGCGGGCTGCACGGCGTTGGCGTTTCCTGCGTCAACGCTTTGTCGGTGAGCCTGACGGTCGAAGTACGGCGCGACGGCAAAGCCTACCAGATGGAGTTCAGCCGCGGCGTTGCGTTAGGCCCAATCGAAGAAATAGGTCCTACCGACCTGCGCGGAACCGTCATCACCTTTAAGCCCGACACCCAAATTTTTACGCAAACCACAGAGTTCAACTACGACATCCTGTCGAGCCGGCTCCGCGAGCTCGCCTTCCTCAACAAGGGCATCAGCTTGAGCATTACCGACAAGCGCAAAGCAAAGGATGGCGAGGCCGCAGAAGACGGCGCATCGACACCCCAACGCGACGTATTCTTCTCGCAGGATGGCTTGAAAGAATTTGTTGCCTACCTCGATGCCAGCCGCGAAAAGCTCATCGAAAAGCCTATTTACCTCGAAACCGAAAAAAACAGCGTGCCTGTCGAAATAGCGCTGCAGTACAACTCCGGCTACAGCGAAAACGTTCACTCCTATGTGAACAACATCAACACGATAGAGGGCGGTACGCACCTATCGGGATTTCGCCGCGGGCTGACTACTACGCTCAAAAATTTTGCCGAAAAAAGCGGTATGCTGGCCAAGCTGGAAAAAACCAAGGTGGAAATTGACCCCGCCGATTTTCGCGAGGGGCTTACCGCCGTCATCTCCGTAAAGGTGTCGGAGCCTCAGTTTGAGGGGCAGACCAAAACTAAGCTGGGCAACAACGAGGTGAGCGCCGCCGTATCGCAGGCGGTGAGCACCGCGCTGGAGAACTACTTAGAAGAAAATCCCAAGGATGCCAAGCTCATTATCGACAAGGTGGTGCTTGCCGCCACCGCCCGCCACGCCGCCCGCAAGGCGCGCGAAATGGTGCAGCGTAAAACGGTGCTCTCGGGGGCAGGCCTGCCCGGAAAGCTCTCGGACTGCTCCGACCGTGACCCCGTAAAATGCGAAATTTACCTCGTAGAGGGCGATTCGGCCGGCGGTACCGCAAAGCAGGGGCGCGACAAAACGTTTCAGGCAATACTCCCGCTGCGCGGAAAAATCCTGAACGTGGAAAAAGCGATGGAGCATAAAATTTTCGACAGCGAAGAAATAAAAAATATATTCACCGCTCTCGGCGTTACCATTGGCACGGAGGAGGACAGCAAGGCGCTCAACATCTCGAAGCTTCGCTACCACAAAATCATCATCATGACGGATGCCGACGTTGACGGCAGCCACATTGCCACGCTCATCATGACGTTCTTTTTCCGCTACATGGTTGACCTCATCAAAAACGGCTACCTCTACATCGCCACGCCGCCGCTCTACTTAGTCAGGAAAGGCAAGCAGGAGCAGTACTGCTGGACGGAAGACCAGCGGCAGGCCGCCATAAGCGAAGTAAGCCGAGGCAAGGATACCGGAGTGCACGTGCAGCGCTACAAAGGTCTTGGCGAAATGAACGCCGTGCAGCTGTGGGATACCACCATGAACCCAGCCTACCGCACGCTACGGCAGGTGAGCATCGAAAGCGCCGCCGAAGCCGACCGCATCTTCTCCATGCTCATGGGCGATGATGTGGCGCCACGCCGCGA
>JAIRMD010000109.1 GCA_031258915.1 Prevotellaceae bacterium | reverse complement strand
CAACAGCTCAACCAGCTGAACTTTGTGCTCTCTAAATATGGACATAGCTTTTTTTCAGCTAAGATACAATATAATTTCGGATAATGATTTTTCTTCCGAACACGACTGGGCAACGCCCTACGCGCTATCATGTAATTTCACTGTAATTCAGTTGACATAATTACTAATTTTAGTCGGATAGTAGCGTAAAAAATCTATATATTTGTAAAATTTACGCCATGAAAAAGTTATCAAGTATCACCGGCAGACTTTGCGCGGCAGGCTGCGCGCTAATGCTGCTCAGCGCAAGGGCGACCGGGCAGGCTATAGCTACTAAAGCAAATCGAAAGTTAAGAATGTTTGGTGTTACTGAAAAGTATATTTCTAACAGTACGTAATTGTGTATAAAAATGAGAAAGCCACTTATGTATTCACTGCTGCAGCCGGCGTTAGCGCTGCTGCTGGCGCAAGCGCCGGTCGGCGCACAGGTTCGCTACCCGGTTACGGTGGCAGGTTTTGTGGTGCAGCCGCGCATATTTTTGGGCGACTTCCTGCTGGTCGGCTCGAGCAACATCCGGGCAGGGCTGCTCTTTGGCGACCTGCACGAGCCGTCGCGCGAGGTATTTTTGCGGCTCACGGTGGAGAGCGCCACCCGCAGGCGGCGTTCACGCCCATAACGCTCTACCCGGGCGAGCACCTACGTGCTGGCGTTTATCATGCGGGTGCAGTAGCGGGCATGAAAATTTTAACCTGTTTAATATCATGAAAAATTTACTGCTGAAAAACTTAAAGAAATTGGCTTTCCTTGCGCTGTGCACGCTTGGGTGCCTCTGCGCATGGGCGCAAATTTCCAAAAAACTCATGGAAGAAAACGGCCAACAGGCTATACGGATTTGCCATGCGGGATGACATGGCGCAAGCGTGCAGCCGTTTTGAAGCCGCCACCGACTGTAAGGCGCTGGTAAGGTCATTCATGGACGGCAAGTATAGCGAAAAAAGCGTTGCAAACGTCGTTACGCCTATTTAAAAAAGGCTTGCCCAGCTCGTGGCGGCGCGAGAAAATATAGTTAGCATCAGCGTGGCGTGGAAAATGACGGAAGTGCTATTGTTGACCTGAGAAAAGACGCAGCCGCCTATCCATCGCTAACCGGCTGGAGCACGGTTCTGGTGGGTGAGGAGTGGGACGTTGATTTTGGAGAAGATATGCGAGGCGGCACAGCGTACTTAATTTGTCGGGATAGCAATAAGATGGACACCGTCAGATTTTACATTCGCGGTAAAAACCCCACAGCGGCACAAATCAAAAATTACATGACGCAGACGGGGTATTATCCCCAATACTGGTTTATTATTAAAATGACCCGGCAGGAGTCCTCGATGCGGCAATTTGGGGCAGGCTCAAGCTACAAGAAAACTAAGCGTACCAGCGCCGCCAACGCCAACGCCTCCGGCCGACCGATGCCTGCCTGCGCCGTACCGAAAAAACGTCAAGTACGTGGAGATAGGGAGGTAAAGGTTTACCCAAACCCCAGCAGCGGGACGTTCTACGTAGCGGTAAAGCTCAACATGGCCGCCGATATGCTGATAGAGCTCTACTCCGTAACCGGCGCGCTCATGCGGCGAATTCCCGTGCGTAGCGCCATCGAGCATACCGAACCTATCAGCTTTGCCGGAAATCAAGCAAGCCTCTACATGGTGCTTGTGAGAGCGGGAAGCGAACGAAAAGCTGTGAAAATACTTCGGGGAGAAGATTTTTGAGCTTTAGGAGTTGGGGGAAGTTAGGGAAGTTAGGCGTACGCCTGATAGCATAAGCTGAAGTCTTTGAATTGTTGAATCTTGAAATTTTTTAATTTTAAAACCATTGAATTATGAAAACTACAAAAATCATGAAAACCATTACCGCAGCAGCCGTGCTGCTCGCCGCATCAACGCTCAGCGCCGCCGCGCAGGTGGGCATTAACACAGTAACGCCGGACAGCTCCGCGCTGCTCGACGTCCGCTACAGCGGCGCAGGAAAGGCGGTAGGCGTGCTCCTGCCAGACCTGAACGCCGGCGAAAGAGCCGCCAAAAAGAATGAGGTAAGCAAGGGCATGATCGTCTTTGACCGCACCGAAGGGCTGCTCTACTACTTTGACAGTACCGAATGGGTAGCCGCCAACCCTCTCGTAAGCGTGAACAGGGACAACGGATTTACCGACATCCGCCCGCAAAATGCAGCGGTAAACCAACAAAACATGAGCCTTGGCCTGCCGCCAAGCGAAGCCGCCACCGCCAAGCTGGACGTAAACGGAAGCGCAAGGGTGCGCCAAAACCTCAAGGTGGACGGAAGCGACACCGTAGCCGGAAGCGCTACTGTGCGGCAGAGCTTGCAGGTAGGAGGTCGCGGCAGCTTTGCAGCGAACGTACGCGTTGCCGGAACCGACAGCGTCAACAAGCTGGTAGCAAATTCGTCGGTGGTGAACGGCAACAGCGAGGTGACGGGAACGCTCACCGCCAATACGCTGGCGGGGTACGGTACCATACCCGTAGGCGGAATAATCATGTGGAGCGGCACAACCGCTCCTGACGGCTGGGCGCTGTGTAACGGACAAACGGTTAACGGCAAAACAACGCCGAATTTGCAGGGCAGGTTTATAGTAGGCTATCAGTCGTCTGGTGATGCTGACTACAATAGCATAGGAAAAACAGGCGGCGAAAAAACGCATACGCTGACAATAAATGAAATGCCAAGCCATAGCCATATATACTCCTATACTCCATATTCATCTAACAAAACAAGCAATACACATGATACGGATCATAGAGCGTTAGAGAGTAGAGATGAAGAAACATCTTACGCCGGCGGCGGCGCCGCCCACGAAAATCGCCCGCCCTACTACGTGCTGGCGTTTATCATGCGGGTGCAGTAGCAGACATGAAATTAATATCATGAAAAATTTACTGCTGAAAAACTTAAAGAAATTGGCTTTCCTTGCGCTACTTGCGCTTGGGTGCCTCTGCGCCCGGGCGCAGACCGAAGCGCAAATCCAAGAAAGCGACTCCACGGCAAGCAGCATCCTCCCGCCGGTGGATATGGCTGAGGCTGTGATACAGGTGGCAAACTTTAGCGATATGTTTCAGGACACCACCGGTATTTTTTTCAGGCGCCTCCGTGAGTTTCACAAAACCACCGGTTACAAGCTGGAGGTAGGCGCCTACCTGTCAGGCATCCAAAAAAGCAGCTTTTGGAGCAACATGGTGCAAATTTTATTCAGCTCCACCAACAATGCACAAGACGGCACCATACAGGGCAACGCCGTGAATATTGACGTGGGCTGGAAAATAGGCGGCGACGGACGGCTTGAGGGTAAAATGCGCCAAAGCGTGAGCAACCTGAGCGGGAATATTATGCCGGAAGCGTTGCAAATGTTTAGAGATAGC
>JAIRMD010000101.1 GCA_031258915.1 Prevotellaceae bacterium | reverse complement strand
GCTGGCTATCTCCTGACCTTTTTGGAGGGGCAGCAGCGCGTTCAGAAAGCTGATGAGCAAATTCTTGTGCTCGCCAAATATCTTCTTGAACGGCAAATCGTTTTTGGGGTCTAAGTAGCGTGCCATAATCGTTTTTTTTGTGCTTCTGTTTACGTACCAAAATGTCGCCGTAAATGTAGCGATTTTTTGCGTCGCTGCAAAATTTATGGGAGAAGGGCTAAGAACAAAAACTTTGTACATTCAATTATTCTCCGTATTTTTGTACCCCAAAAATCTTCGACCGCGAGCGCCGGAGGAAGAAAAAACCTATTATGTTTAATCTATTATAAATCAAGTGTTTTATGCCGGAAGTAAAAAAAGAAACAGGCACATTTGCCGTAAAAAAAGGCCTCGCAGAGATGCTCAAAGGCGGGGTAATCATGGATGTTGTTAACCCGGAGCAGGCAAAAATAGCCGAGAAAGCGGGTGCGGTTGCCGTGATGGCGCTGGAGCGCGTACCCTCAGATATCAGGGCGCAGGGCGGCGTAGCGCGTATGTCCGACCCCGAAATGATTAGCGAAATTCAGCAGGCCGTCTCCATCCCCGTGATGGCAAAGGCACGCATTGGGCACATCGTAGAAGCGCGCGTGCTGGAGGCGCTGGAGATAGACTTCATCGACGAAAGTGAGGTGCTAACGCCCGCCGACGACATGCACCACATCCTGAAGTCGGAGTTTAAGGTGCCGTTTGTGTGCGGCGCCCGCAACCTGGGCGAGGCGCTCCGCCGCGTGGGCGAGGGGGCGGCAATGATTCGCACCAAGGGCGAAGCCGGCACCGGCGACGTGGTCGAGGCCGTCCGCCACATACGGCAGGTGAACAGGGATATACAGCGCGTTGTGAGCGCATCGCCGGCAGAGCTGATGGCCATTGCCAAGGAGCTTGGCGCTCCATACGAGCTGGTGCTTCAGGTGAAAGAGCTGGGACGGCTGCCGGTAGTCAACTTCGCCGCAGGCGGCATAGCAACGCCCGCCGACGCTGCCCTGATGATGGTGCTGGGGTGCGATGGCGTATTCGTGGGGTCGGGTATTTTCAAATCAGACAACCCCGCCAAGCGCGCTAAGGCCATCGTAGAGGCGGTAGCCCACTACAAAGATGCCGCGCTGATAGCGGAGGTATCCAAGGGCTTGGGCGAGGCCATGCGCGGCCAAAGCGTAGCCCTAATGGAGGATAAGGAAAAAATTGCCGGTCGTGGATGGTAACAATGAAGTAAGCTATGAAAATCGGAATCTTAGCTTTGCAGGGCGCGGTCAGGGAGCACCGCGACCTGCTGCATCGCCTGGGGGTAGCAACGGTTGACGTTCAGAGCAGGCAGGATTTGTACGAAATAAGCGGCTTGATACTGCCGGGGGGCGAGAGCACCACCGTAGGTAAGCTCTTAGTGCGCTATGGGCTGCTAAAACCCATAGCCGAGGCCGGACGCGCGGGGCTACCGATTTTCGGGACGTGCACCGGCCTTATACTCCTCTCCCGGCACATCAGCAACAGCTCACAGTTCCGCTTAGGCCTGATGGATACGTATGTAGAGCGAAACGCTTTTGGCCGTCAGCTGGCCAGCTTTGAAGCGGATATGCCCATCCCCGTGCTGGGGAGCAAGCCCTACCACACCATCTTCATCCGCGCCCCCTACATCAAGCAGGCAGAAAAAAACGTTACGGAGCTGCTTACCCACGAGGGCAAAATATTCTTTGCGCAGCAGGGTAACCTCCTTGCCGCCGCCTTCCACCCCGAGCTGACGAGCGATACCCGCGTTCACGAGTACTTTCTGCGCATCGTTGCTACTGCTCAAACTTCACAATAAACTCAACCCTGCGGTTTTTCGCCTGTCCATCCTCCGTGTCGTTGCTCGCCACCGGTTTGGTGTCGCCAAAGCCTTTTGCAATCATCCTGTCGTCCTGAACGCCTTTTCCTGAGAGGTACGCCTTCACCGCATCGGCGCGATTCTCGGATAGCCGCATGTTGTCATCGGGGTTTCCGGTGTTGTCGGTGTGGCCGTCAATCATGAGGATGTAGTCGGGGTTCTCCGCCATTGCCTTGGCAATTTGGTCGAGTATGGGGTAGGAGCTTGGCATAATGCTTTCGTCCCCCAGTGAGAACTGAATACCGGTAAGCGCCTTCTCAAAAATCTGCTTTACCGCCGCTTCTATCTCCGGGCAGCCGTAGTTGCTCGCCACGCCCACAATCGTTGGGCAGTTATCCATGTAGTTGGCAATTCCGTCGCCGTCGGTGTCAAGCGGGCAGCCTGCCGTATCCACCTGACCCTTATCAGCCTCTGGAGTTTCGGGGCATTTGTCCTTGTAGTCGGGCACGCCGTCGCCGTCGCTGTCCGTCGGGCAGCCAATGCTGTCAATCTTACCCAAGGCGGCTTCGGGAGTTTCGGGGCAGCTGTCGCGGTAGTCGGGCACGCCGTCGCCGTCGGTATCAAGCGGGCAGCCGAGTGAATCAACCGCCACGCCGGGTGGCGTGTTGAGGCAGCGATCCAGGTAGTCGGGCACCTTGTCGCCGTCGGTATCAAGCGGGCAGCCGAGGGAATCTACCGCTACCCCCGCAGGAGTGTCGGGGCACGTGTCCACGTCGTTGAGTACGCCGTCGCCGTCGGCATCGAGCGGGCAGCCCTCACCGTCAACAGCAACGCCAAAAGCAGTACCCGGGCATTTATCCAAGTCATCGGGCACGCCGTCGCCGTCGCTGTCTATCACGCACCCGTACTTATCCACTATGTAGCCCGGCGGCGTGTTGGGGCACCTGTCCTTGCGGTTCTTCACGCCGTCGCCGTCGTCGTCGCCCACCTTCTTTGGGTCGCCTATCACCCACACCATGCCCGCTTGCAGGTTAAAGCCCGTCAGGTTGTTGGGTATCGGCAGCTTGGCTGAGGCAAACCGCAGCGGTATGCGGTCAAAGGCGATGTACATGTTGAAGGGCAGCAGCCGAAGCTGCGCACCAAAGCCCACGGTGCTTAGCCGCCCGTTGAGCAGCGAGTAGGTAAAAGAGGTGCTAAACCACGTGCAGGGGCGCAGGTTGGCGGCCACCGTGAGGTCGGTGTAGAGGCTCTTGTTGGTGTAGAGGGTGGACGAGAGCAGCCCGAAGCCTATTTTATTCTTCACCACGCTGTACTCCGCGCCCACGTTCAGGCGGGTGGAGAGCGAGGTGGCGTAGCTATCGTGGGCGCCGGTGCTCACAAACGCATCCTCCAAGCTTTGCAGCAGCGTGTCCAGCTTGTCCTCAATGTTGTCGCCAAGCTCGTAGGAGATTCCATTGGTCGCAAAATCTACATCCAGCTTGGCGTTGGTGAGGTTGCTTCGCCAGCGGATAAAGCCCAGGTCGGTGAGCGCCGCCGAGAGCTGCAGCTGCGGCAGGATGTTGTAGGTTGCGCCCAAGTCCACGCCAAAGCCGTTGTTGGAGGAAAAAACCAAGCTGGTAATATCCCCGATGCTTTGGAGCGATTCGGTGTTTACCTCTGGGCTTAAGCTGGCCAAGTCGATAAGCCCGTCGGCGCCAAAGGGGATGTCCACCAGCGGGAGGGAGGCGTTTATCGCTCCTGAGCCTGATAGCGTCCACTTGTCGGCGCTTGCCGCCAGCGTAAAGTCCTCGATGTCCGTGTTGATGTTAGCCTGCCCGATGAGGTACTTCAGCTTGCCGCCCACCGTGAGCTTGTCGTTGATTTTGCGCGAGTAGCCCAAGCCAAACTCGGTGTAGACCGAAGCCTGAACGCCCAGCCTGCTCAGGTCAAAAACGTCGGAGTAGTCCGAGCCTTTGCCAGTGCCGTACAGCGCCAGCTTAAAGAGGTCTTTGGGCAGGTAGGCCCCCGCCGATGCCTTTTGGGACATATTTACGGTGAAGTAGTTTTTCTTGACCCGAAACCCAAAGCCTATCAGGTTGAGGGTAAAGTCCCCGTAAATTCGGGTTGTGCTGCTCAGCGCGCTGTAGAAGTCGTCTTTTTTACCGAGCGCCTCCGGGTGCAGAAAGGTAATGGTGCTGTCTCTGCCGCCTATTTTTTTGCTAAAGACAACGTCGTTGAAGCCCAGCGAGCTGTTGCCCGCGTCAAGGCGAAAGTTGGGCAGCGTTATGAGGTCGATGTAAACGTTGTGCACGGGCTGAAAGGCCGGGTTGTAGGCGTTCCTTTCGGGCACGTTGTTCATAAAGTAGAGCGTGTTGACCTGCTGCGCAGAGAGGCTCACGCTGCAAAGCGCCACCGCTGCCGTAGCTATAAAGTGCTTCATGCTGCTTGGTTTTTGTAGGGTAATATATTTATACTGGGACATCATCATTCAAAAAAAATTATTATTTAACAGGGTTTACCGAAAGCCCGCCTTCGGCGCGGAGCTCAGCCTTTACCTTAAACTTGTCTTTCTCCGTAATTTTTATTCTGGAGCTGGACTTTTCTCCCGTAGCTTTTGCCTTAATCACCAAGTGCTTGGCCTTTTTCAGGTCGTTAATAATGCTCTCGTCGTAGTCAATGGAAAAGCTGCCATCTAAGGGGTTGCTCACGGCACCCTCTGCGTCAACGGGCGCTGCGTTTATGAAGTAGCGGTACCTGTCTTTGTACTCCACCTCAACTTCCTGCCGGTTTTCGTCCAGCAGCGCTACGGTAATCTCAATGCCAATGGGGAGGTGGCTGGTGTAGCTAAAAATCAGCGAGGCGCTGGTGATGTAGTCGTTGTCAATATCTTCAACAACATCCTCTATGGTATCGGCGTAGGCAATCACGCTGCCCGCGTCGAGCCAGAAAGGCATTTGGGCGCTGAAGGTCATTCTCAACCTGCTGTCGGAGCCAATAAACTGCTCTTCAGCTACCTCGTCCGCAGGCATCCCCTCATACGATTCACCACGCCCCAGCGCCCTAAAGGTGTAGTCGGCGCTTATGGAGTCCATGTTGGTTTGGAATATACTCGAGATGCTGCCATCGGGAAAACCTTCCCTATCAATCATGATTGTGCTGGTAACAGCAGGCTTATTTAGCGTTGCGCGGTGGATAACGTTCTTACCCGTCAAGTTGGGCCTTACAGGATTTGTCGTGCCGTCGTGGTTGTAAGAGGTCATGGTATCCAAGTCAAAGATAAGCGGGATGCCGATGTTGCTGGTAACGT
>JAIRMD010000041.1 GCA_031258915.1 Prevotellaceae bacterium | reverse complement strand
ACGCGAAAGCGCACGTTGCAAAACTCCATATCGCTAATGGCAGATTGCATAAACCGGTACGCGCGGTCGAGGTCATCGGACTTGTAGAGCACCAGCGCAAGAGCGTGCAGCGAAGCGTTATCTTTCACGGAATTTCTGATGTCGGCAATGGCCGAAAGCGCAAGGTACTTTTGCCGCAGCTCTGGCTGCTGCTTAACGGCGTAGAGGTTTCCCAGCATAAAAGTTACGAGCGCGTAGTCGCGATGCTCCGGGCTTAGCTCGCCAAACAGCTTCAGCAGGAGTACTTCGACAGAATCAACGTCGCGGGGATCCTGCGTAACGGAAAACTCTATATCTTCCTGAAAAATGATTTGCTCGGCGTAAACGATTTTGTACTGTATCGAATTTTTGTCGAGCATTTCTTGCAGAAAATTACGGTAAACAGCGCTTTGCGCAAGAGGCTCCGCGCGCCCGTTGATCTGCGCGTAGTACCTGTAGAAATGGCGGAAGGCATCGTAGTAGAGCGGTAGCAAATGGTTGGACAGCTTGCTTTGGCTGATGCTGTTCAAGATAGCTTCCGCCTCAATGTACATGCCCGCGGTGGAGTAGAGCAGCGAAAGGCGCAGGCGAGTTTCGTAAAACCAGCCGGAATTTCCTGTGGCGGCAGCAAGCTTCAAGTTTTTTCCGGCGTAGAAAATGGCGCTGTCAATCGTGTACTTTTTGTACGCCTCCGACAGCTCGCTGTTGAAGCTATACTCCTGCTCCGGTTGCAGGTTGGGGATAAGCAGCATTTGCTTTTTGGCGTGCAGCTCGCGCTCTTTTTGCAAGTCATAGGCGGCTTTGCTTTCAATATCTTTACTTAGCTGCTCCAGCAGCGAGTCGAGCTGGCTATCGGCAAATGCAAGCGGTGCAAACAATAGCAAGCATGACGCTATGGTGAGTTTCTTTTGCATGGTATGAATTTATTTGATAGTGTCATAAATTGCGTTATACGAGAAGTATTATTGCTGATTACAAGCCATTTAATTTAATGAGGTTGTTATTTATATTATATCCATCTGCTACTGAGGTTGTTCTGTTACTAAAATTAGGTGTAAATAAGTCCTCCTCTTGCCTCGCAAGTGCAAAAGAATAAATAACTCAAGTTTCCCACCGTCGGAGCATGTGGAACGTCCTGAAAGGACGTAATTTTCATCACCGCAGGTCAACGACCTGCGGGAGGAGATACCCCCCTCCGTCTTCTGCCTGAAAGGCAGGACTTCTGAAACGACGGTAAGCAACGGGTGTGCGCTCCGCAGGTCGTTGACCTGCGGTGATGAAAATCCTGCCTTTCAGGCAGTTCGGCGCGGGGTGTGTGCGCTCCGTAGCATGAGAATCCTGCCTTTTTTGTAAACAAAAACAACACTTGTAATATATTAACTATACGACAGTTACGTTTTAGTTATATGAAAGGTTTTTTGCACCGCCAACTTATGGCGCTATCACCTTACCATCTCGCCCCCGTCCCGCATGGGACGGCACATGATTAACCGTAGGCTTTAGCCTGCGGATACAGCCTGCTGCTATCCTCCAACGCCTGCACATCACCACCTGCACAGAAAAACCGCAACCCCGTCGGCTGACACAAAGAGCCCCTGTAATGCAAATATCCCGAGCAAAATGGCGCAGCCGCTGCTGCATCATTTTGCTCGGGATACCTGCAAGTCTGAAAAAATTTATTAACTTTGAGCTGTGGTGTGTGTGTGTGTGTGTGTGTGTGTGTGTGTGTGTGTGTGTGTGTGTGTGTGTGTGTGTGAACTAATGAATAATGAAACTTCTGCTTCACATATTCGCCAAATTTATATTCGGATATTTTCATCTTGTATGCTGTCGCGAATCCGGGAATAATAAAAGCAATGAAGCTAACCTTATCGCTTATCTCTTTATCTAATGCCCTACCTTTCATTTTTTCTTGTTTTGAGTTTACGAATACAAAACTACGACAATTGTATGGAAATTGGGAAATTAAGCGGGTAAATCTATCGAGGCGCTACCTCGTCCGGGCTATCAACGGCTATTTTTTTTGATGGAGGTATCACCGGCGCAATCTTACGATTATCCCGATTAGCCCTTACCGTACACGAAATGCAGGCGGCAGCCTTCTTTTCGGCTTGCGCCTCCCCTGAGGCGCAAGCCGACGCTGAGGCAGCCCCCCATTTTATTGCCGCCTGCCTTTTCGTATTACCGGCTTACCATTGGCGCGGGCTATTTTGCCTCAGGCGCATTTTTGAGCGTTGCCAGCAAAAATTTCCACCACTTTTCTACGGCGCTTATCTCCACCCGCTCGTCGGGCGAATGCGGGTTGAGGATGGTTGGGCCAAAGGAAATCATGTCCAGCTTGGGGTACACGCCGCCCAGCAGCCCGCACTCAAGCCCTGCGTGGATGGCGCGTACGTGCGGCTTGCTGCCGAACATCTTTTCGTACAAATCGCACATTGCTTTTAGTATGGACGAGTCGGGGTTAGGCTTCCACCCGGGGTACCCTCCGGTGAAGCGGCTCTGCACGCCGGCTAACGAAAATGCCGACTCCATGCACTCTGCCAGGTGCTCTTTGGCGCTGTCCACCGAGCTGCGGAGCAGGCTCGAGGCGGTCATCTTGCCTCCGCCTATCTTCACAATGGCAAGGTTGGTGGAGGTTTCAACAAGGCCGGGTATGGCGTCGCTCATGCGAATAACGCCGTTGGGGCAGGCCAGAATTGCGTTGAGCAGCGCACGCTGTGAGGCAGCGCTCAGCGCCTTTTGCGGAGCGTCTGCGGCGGGCTCGAGCGCAATCTTTACGTCGCTCTCCACAGCAGCGTATTCGCCGGCGATAGCTTGCGCAAGCGCTGCCACCTCCTGCTTTGCCGCGTCCACCGCGCCATCGGGAACGATAAGCGTGGCAAAGGCTTCGCGCGGGATGGCGTTGCGCAGGTTTCCGCCTTCGAGCGTAGCCAGCTGTGCGCCGTGCTTTTCGGTCAGGCGCTTCAAGATGCGTGCGGCAAGCTTGTTGGCGTTAGGCCGTCCCAGCGCAATGTCCACGCCGGAGTGCCCCCCCTTGAGGCCTGTAACGCTGAGCTTGAAGGCAGCGCCTGCGGCGGCGTTCTCCTCCTCGCAGGCGGCGCTAAAGCTGCCGTCCAGCCCACCGGCGCAGCCCACGCACAGCTCGCCCTCCTCCTCAGAGTCGAGGTTGAGCAGAATATCGCCCTGTATCCAGCCGGGCTTTACCGCCAGCGCACCGCTCATGCCGGTCTCTTCGTCAACGGTAAAAAGCGCTTCGATGGCGGGGTGCTCCATGTCGGTAGCTTCAAGCACCGCCATGGCCGCCGCCACGCCAATGCCGTTGTCGGCGCCCAGCGTTGTGCCGCGCGCACGCACGTACTCGCCGCTAACGTATGCGTCGATGGGGTCGCGCTCAAAATCGTGCGCCGTGTCGCTGTTTTTTTGCGGCACCATGTCGAGGTGCGCCTGCAACACTATGGCCTTGCGCCCCTCCATGCCCCGGGTCGCGGGCTTGCGGATGAGCACATTGCCGGCCGCGTCAACGTCGGTGAACAGCCCCAGCTGCCTGCCGAACGCAGCAACAAAATCTACCGCTTTTCGCTCCTTCTTGGACGGACGCGGAATTTGCGTGAGGTCGTAAAAATGCTGCCACAGGCGAGCCGGATGCAGCGAAAGAATGTCTTTTCCCATAATTTTTCTTGGTTTTAGTTTCAACTAAATGCAACAATCCAACGATTGTTTGAAGCATAAAGATAGTTAAACAAAAGATAATCGCAACCATCTTTAACAAAAATATTTTCTAATTAATTGGATTACAATAGGTTTTATTCCTACATTTGTGCTCGTGAAGAAGCAAAAGAAAACTCAAACTGAAATACATAAAAAATAGAGTATGAAAAAGGTAACACTGATGCTGCTGCTGCTTTTGCCTGCACTGGCGGCAACGGCGCAAATCAAATGGCACACGTTCGAGGAGGCGGTGGAGCTGTGCAAAAAACGCCCGAAGAAAATCTTTATCGACGTGTACACCAGCTGGTGCGGGTGGTGCAAGGTGTACGATAAAAACACCTTTGGCAACCCCGAAATTGCCGCCTATATGAACAAGCATTTTTACTCCGTAAAGCTCAACGCCGAAACGTCCGATACCATTCGCTTTCAGGGGCACACGTTTGTGAATCCCAACCCCACGGGGCGGCAATCTACGCACATGCTGGCCGCCTCGCTGCTCAACGGACGAATGAGCTACCCATCGGTAGTGTTCATGAACGAGCAATTCCAGCTGCTGCACGTGCAAAGCGGCTACCTGCCGCCGGAGCAATTCGCCCCGTTCATGGTATACATTGGCGAAGCATGGTACGACCCCAGCAAAAACAC
>JAIRMD010000006.1 GCA_031258915.1 Prevotellaceae bacterium | reverse complement strand
CGCTGTACTTTGCAAACTCCACCACCGAGCGCAGCCGCAGCCGTATGGAGCCGGTGCTGCTGATTTCGTCCACGCGGATGAGGTTGTTGTTTTTGCCGGCGACCTGCAGCACCTCCTTCACCTCGTCGGTGATGATGGCGTCGGGGCCGCAGCCAAACGAGTTGAGCTGCACCATGCGCACGTTCGACGGCTGGGCGGCTACCCACTTAGCGGCGTTGGTGATGCGGGCAGGGTAGCCCCACTGCGAGAGGTAGAGGTCGGTCTTTTCGGTTTCCACGTTGGGCAGCACGTCCTCAGTAACTACGTTGGCGCCCAGCTCCGTCAGCATCTCCGCCGTTTGCTGGTTGATGAGCGGGTCAACGTGGTAGGGCCGCCCGGCAACGACCATGAGCTGCCGTCCGTCGCGCACCGACTCTTTAATGATTTCGCCGCCTTTTTCCAGCAAGGCTTCCTTGAAGGTGCGCTGCGCTGCAAGGGCTTCGCGGAATGCGCGGTTGAACGCCGAAGCGTTCACCTTCAGCCCGTGATCGCTGAGCGACTCGATGTACTCGCGGCAGGCCGCCCGGAGCAGCGCCTCGTCGCGAAAGGTAACGGTGGGCGCGTCCACCCCGATGTTCCACCGCTTTTTGGGGTTAATGGCGCTCTTTACCACCTCGGCGTAGCCCGTCACGATGGGGCAGTTGAAGGTGTTGTGCGCCGGTGCGGTCTCCTTTTCGCGAAACACCATGGGCATAAAAATCCGGTCAACCTTTTTTTCGGCAAGGTCAAAAATATGCCCGTGCACCAGCTTTGCCGGAAAGCAGATGTTGTCGCTCATCACCGTGCCCATGCCCTTTTCGTACAGCGCCATGGTGGATGGCTCCGAAAGCACCACGTTGGCGCCGCACTGCGTAAGCAGGGTATTCCAAAACGGAAAATTTTCGTACACGTTGAGCGCACGGGGTATGCCGATGGTGAGCGTATCGAAGTCGGCGCGCACGGTTACGGCCTTGCCAAACAGCAGGTCGTACTTGTAGCGCAGCAAGTTGAACCCCTTTTTATCGGTTTTGCCCTTGCTCGAAAAAATGCGCTCGCACTTGTTTCCGCCAAAGAATACGTTGCCGTTCTCAAACTCAAACCGGCTGATGGTGCAGTGGTTTTCGCAACCCTTGCATATAAGCTGCTTCTTTTTATGCCTGTCTACCTCGTTTATATTTTCTAATAAAAGCATGATGAGCTATTGTAATTTGAAATTTGGAGTCATAGAATTTATTTTTTCACTAATATTTTCGCTACTTTTTCTCCCCTGTCGGAAATAATCGTAGCAACGTAGATGCCGCTTCTCCAGCCGTGCGTGGCAATGCTCAGCGCCGGAGCGTGTACGTTTTTCTGCTCGTAAACCGTTGCTCCGCTGATGCTGCATACGCGCACCGCAGCAATGCTCCCGGCGGCGGTTTCTGCAAAAAATGTTTGGTGCACAGGGTTGGGGTAAGCTTTGACGTGGCTTAAAAAAGCGCTTTTATCCGCAGTAGTGGCGACGGCGGGGCAGGTGGCGCCTATGCATAGCGGCGCTGCCTGCGACGTTACGCTGCCCATATCGTTGCTTACCGCGCACGAGTAGTAGCCTGCGTGAGCGCTGCCGACGCGGGCAATGGAGTACCGGAGCGACGTTGCCCCCGCAATGTTGTTGCCGTCTTTTTTCCACTGGTAGCGCAGCTTTGTTCCGGTTGCCTGCACGGAAAAAACAGCCGCTCCCCGCAGCTCCACATCCTGCTTGGCAGGATGAGCAACGATTTTTGGGGCAACGTTGCGGTCTGTTGCCTGCAGGTAGAAAAACTTGGCAACGGGCGCATGGGCAATATCCCCCGGTTGCCACACCGCCATGCGCACCATGCCCGTATCGAACAGCGTTACCATGCGCCGGTTGAGCGATGCGGCAGCGCCGCTGTCTATGGCGTAGCTCAGCGGCAGGTTGGCTGTGCTGTATGCAGGCAGCTCGAAGCGTTGCTCGTCGCTGCGGTTAACGATGTAGAGGTCGGCTACCGGCATTGCCTGCTCCTGCTTGCCAAAGGCAAACGCTGCGCTCACAGGGATGTGGTCGGAGGTAGTAACCTCGTAGTCGGGGATGCGGCTCGTTACATCGGTATCTCTTTTCACGCTTTCGGGGATGTAAAATCGGAGCAGCTCGTCGGAAATCATGATGTGATCTATCAGGGATTGCGTCGCGCTGATTGGGCTGGTAAGAAAGCGGTAGCGGAGGCTATCGTCCGCAAAATTTTTGTAGGGCGAAGCCGCGTTGCTGTACGTCGATACGTCAATATCGTCGTTGTAATCCCCCAGCACTATCAGGTTTTGCGAGCTGTAGCCGGTGCTGTCGAGCAGCGCCTTTAGCCCCTGCGACGCCTGCGCGCGGCGGGCGTAGCTCGCGGGGTCGGCGTAGGCTTTGGCGTGCAGGTTGATGAGCGTGATGGGAATGTAGCGGCTTCCGTTGATATTCACCTCAAGCTTAAACTCAACGGGGTAGCGGCCGCTCGACCACGCCTGATGATCGCCGGCGTTGCTCATAAGGAGAGGAGTACCCGCGAGGGTTACCCGGCTTTTTCTGTAGGCAATCGCCTCGCTTTGGGTGCAGCTCGCCGGGTTGTGGGGTACAACGTACCCTCCCCATTCGCTGCCCAGGTGCGCCAGCACGGTATCGAGGCTTTTTGTTGGGTTATTGGTAACTTCCTGTAGCGCAATTACGTCTGCATCTATCCCGCCGATGACGCTTGCCATATTTTTCATTTGCAGCGATTTGTTGCTGGGGCCGTTTTCGGGGCAGCCGAGCCATTCGGTGTTGAGGGTTGCCACCTTAAAAGGCTGCCCGCCCGTTGCGCTCTCCTGCTGCACGGTGCCCGTTACCGCTATGCTGCCAAGCAGCTCGTTGTGATGGTTGAGAAAAATAACGGAGCCGGTGATGATGCTGTCGGAAAATCCGCTACAGGTAGGGGCAAAGCGCACGTAGAGGGTTTGGCCCGATGCAGCATCGCCGGCAGCTACGGTTATGGGGGTGCGCTGGTATGCCTTGCCTGTCTGCGATATTTCCACCTGCGAGCTGGGCTGAACGGTAATGCTGCCGCCAAAGCCTGCGGCCGTAACCGTAAAGCTCTGCCCCGCAGATGCCTGCCCCACGGCAACGGTTGCCGTAAATGCTATCCGGTCAGGTGCGCAGCTCACCCCCTGCGCTTGCGCACAAAAGTTTCCCCCAAGCGCCGCCCACAGCAGTATGTATGGTTTGTAGCTCATAATTCACACCTCATTTTTTTTCATTCATTGCAATCAGCGCGGCGCCGTATGCCCCCATAAGCTCAGGGATTTTGCTGCACGTAACTTTTTTGCCGGTTACCACCTCCAGCGCCCGCTGTATTGAGGCATTTTTAAAAGCGCCGCCCTGCACCACGATGTTATCGCCAAGTTCTTGTAAATCGTTAAACTTTAGCACCTTAAATAGGCAGTTTTTGATTACCGAGTACGATAGTCCGGCGGCAATATCGGCGGTGGTAGCGTTTTCGCGCAGCGATTGCTTCACCTTTGAGTTCATGAACACCGTGCAGCGCGTGCCCAGGTCGCAGGGGTGCGCGGCGGTGCAGGCAAGGGCGGCAAACTCCGGTGCGCTGTAGCCAAGCGATTTCCCGAACGTTTCGACGAATGACCCGCAGCCAGACGAGCACGCCTCGTTCAGCTCAACGCGGCTTATTTCGCCGTTTTTTATGAAGATAGCTTTCATATCCTGGCCGCCGATGTCGAGCACAAAGCTCAGCTCGGGGTTCAGGTAGTGCGCTGCAGTGTAGTGCGCAATGGTTTCCACCACGCCGTGGTCTATGCCAAAGGCGGCGCGGATAAGGTCTTCGCCGTAGCCCGTTACGGTGCTGCCGGCAATTTTTATCTTTTTCCCTGCCGCCTGCAGCTGGTCGGCAAAGCCCTGCAACCCTTGCTTTACCGCGTACAGCGGGTTGCCGTTGTTGTGCGCGTAGTAGCTGTAAACCAGCTCCTTGTTTTCGCCAATAATGGCTATTTTGGTGGTTGTTGAGCCGCTGTCCAAGCCTACGTAGCAGCGGCTTCCGTCGTAGCTGGCTATTGCTACTTTCTTCACCAGCTCCACCTCTTTTTCGTGCTTCAGCCAGTGTTCGCGCTCGTCGGCATCGGCAAAGAGCACAGGCAAGGCATTTTTGCGCGGCATCGCCGCCGTGCGCTCGGCGGCCACGCGCTTGCGCAAATCCTCAATATCCACCTCAAGGCGGGCGGCCTCCATGAGCGCCGCGCCGGAGGCCGATACAATCTCAGGGTGATCGGCGTCAACCATGTCAGACGGCGAGAGCTGCATAGCCTTCAGGAAGAAATCTTTCAGCAGGGGCAGGAACGAAAATGGCCCTCCGCAAAACATTACCTTGGGGACAACATCGCAGGCGCGGGCTAACGTGTTCATTGTCTGCATAGAGACTGCATGAAACACGGAAGCTGCAATATCCGATTTTGGCACCTCGCGGCTGATGAGGTTCTGCACATCCGTCTTGGCAAACACGCCGCAGCGCGAGGCGATGGAGTAAATGGTGTAGGACGGCGCTATGCGCGAGTTGAGCTCCTCAATGGGGATGTTGAGCAGCATGGCCATTTGGTCAATAAAAGCGCCTGTGCCGCCCGCGCAGCTGCCGTTCATGCGGATATCCGGCTGGCGGTCGGGGTGAAAAAATATCATTTTAGAGTCTTCGCCGCCCAAATCGACGAGCGTGCGGACGCTGGGATATTTTTCGAAGATGAAGCGCGATGCGGCAACAACCTCCTGCACGAACGGAATGCGGGCAGCCTCCGAAATGCCTATGCCCGCCGATCCCGTAACCATAGCGCTTACCCTGCAATTTCCCAGCTTTTCCTTTACTTCGTCAAAAAATGTGCATACTGCCTCCGTAATTTTCGTGTTGTGCCGGCGGTAAGCATTGTAAACCAGCTGTCCGTTGGCATCCATAACCGCAATTTTAGCAGTTGTCGATCCCACATCCAGCCCCAATCTATATATCATATATGAAATAATATCAGTTAGTTAAATTATTATTTGCTGTTTTGCCGTGCGGTAATCCCTACAGGCTTACCAGCTGTTACCCGAAAGGCAAAGCTTTCATAGCACATTTGCAATGTCAGCGCCTGCCGTGCTAAGCATGAACTCTAAGCTATTAGCTTTCAGCTCTAAGCTCCCTTGCCATCGCCTCCCCCGCCAGCCATCCCGTAGAGAAAGCGATTTGGAGGTTGTACCCGCCTGTGTCGCCGTCGAGGTCGAGCAGCTCGCCGGCAAAGTACAGCCCCGGCGCCAGCTTCGACTGCATGGCGCTTTCGTCAACCTCGCCAAGCGAAACGCCGCCTGCCGTGATGATTGCCTCGCTGAACGGGCGGTAGCCGCAAACCTGCAAGGCGCAGCTCTTGAGGGTATCCACAATTTTCGCCTCGCTGCCTTTGCCAACCTTAGCCCTTGCTTGCAGCTCGGCCTGCTCTGCAAAAAAGGGAATGAGCGGCGCAGGCATCAGCTTGCGCAGGAGCGCCCCCACATTCGGGATGCTGCTGCCCTGCAGCTCGCGCTTTAGCCGGTTTTTGAGCTGCTGCTTGCTCAGCGCGGGCTTCCAGTCCAGCAGCAGCTTCACCTCGCGCTGCGCCCGCAGCGCATCGACAATGCTGCGGCTCATGCGCAGGATGATGGGGCCACAAACGCCAAACGTGGTGAGCATCAGCTCGCCAAATTCTTCGGCTATTATTTTGCCGTCGGCAGCGGCAGATGCCTTCACGTTACGCATTTGCACATCGTCGAAGCCGTACCTGCTAAACCCCGCAACCTCAATGGGCGTCAGCGACGGGCGAAGGGGGGTAAGGCTGTGCCCCAGCTTTTGTGCGAAGGTGTAGCCGTCTCCTGTGGAGCCTGTTGCGGGGTAGGATAGCCCTCCGGTGGCCAGCAGCAACTTTGCGCTTTGCGCCGTGCGCTTAGCTCCCTTTTGGTCAAACGTAACCGTGAACAGGCCGCTTTTGCCGCGCACCACATCCGTAACCCGCGCGTGGCAAAGCGTTTCCACCCCCGTGCGCTGCGCCCATCCTTGCAGCGCACAGGCAACATCCCACGCCCTTTGGCTTGCAGGAAAAACACGCCCCCCGCGCTCCTCAACGGTGCGCACGCCTATGCGGTTCATGAATTTCACCAAGTGGGTGTTGAAGAACAGCGAAAATGCAGGGCGCATAAAGCTGCTGCAGGGGTGAATTTTTTGCAGAAATTCTTCTATAGGCTTGCTGTTGGTGATGTTGCCGCGCCCCTTTCCGCTGATGCGCAGCTTGCGCAGCGGCTTTTCCATTTTTTCGAGCAGCAGCACGCTTATGCCCCGCTCGGCTGCGCGTCCGGCGGCCATCACGCCGGCGGCTCCGGCGCCAACAACAATAATATCAAATTGCTTAGTAAACAGTGATTTTATGCTCTTTCAAAATTTTTCGTGCAAGGTTGAGCATGGTGGGGTCGTCAAAGGTGACGAGCCCGCCATCGGGGCCTTGCTCATAGTGGATGCCGGCAGTTTGCGCCTGCAGGTGGTTTCCGCCAAAAAAATTACGCACCGTATCAGCGTTTACGCCGAGTAAATCGGCAATCTTATGGGTGCTTCCATCGGGTAGCGCATCTTTGATGCGGCGCAGCTGATTAAATGTAATCGTTTCCATTGTTGACAATTTTTTTAAGGTGTACGGTATATAGCTACATAGTGTTATTAAAATATTTACTTACAGTGGATTAAGAATACTTTGCCGCCCCTGCCATTTTTTGCCGGCCAAATTTTGAGGTTGGCAAGTAGGCATAACCGGCACCGCCAGCGCTTTGGCGGTGAGGTGATGGCAGCAGAAAATATTTTTTATGCGACTAATAGCCAATCCGTTGTGTCTTTTTTGAGGTGGTAAACAAGTTATACAAAGGTAGCATAATAAAGTCGAATGTGCAACTGCTGGTTAATTCTTTTTCTTTTTTCCCTTTTTTTTTTTGCAAAATGTTGCGCGGTGAAATTTTTTTGCTTACCTTTGCGGCTTCAAAGAGTAAATGTAACGCAAAAATTGTAGCATAAAGATTACAAACATAGCAAAACTGCTTGCATCATGTGCCTCGTAGCGATTCAATATAGCTTAGCTTGCCTTAGGCAAAATAATTTGGTAACTCCAAATTGCTTTGCTACGCGCGTGCACACACACACACACACACACACACACACACACACACACAGCGCTCAGCGAGTTACGTAATTCTACGTGCGCACGCTCTAAAATATTTTTTGAAACATACAAGAGGTGGGGGCATTTTTTCTGCGGAAGGAATGTCCCGCCTCTTTTTTTTATATCGCAAGGGAGGCTGCCGGGGAACGGCTGCCGGATACCCCCTGCCGGCCCTTGGCGCGCTGCCAAAAAAGCGCCGTAAAGCAGCTATGTTAGAAGCAGCCATCCCCCCTTTATTAACCCTTAAAAAATTTTTGCCTATGACGTAAGCCATGTATGGAGCCGCAACACCATCCCAAAAAACGGGGCGAAACGCCGGAAAAGCCTCACGAGTACGGCAAAAACAAAACAACTATTTTTCTATTAATCAAATTTTAATTATTAACAAAAAAAACAATTACAAATTATGAAAACAATTACAAAAACGTTAATTTTAATTATGGCGTTATTCTTTTTTTCGCCGCTGCATGCTCAATTAACTAAATCCAAGTTGAGCAGTGCGTGTATGGACTATTTAAGGGAGCAGGGGTATGTTCCCACGTTAACGGAAGTAGGGAACAACATCAGTTTTAAGGCTGAGGGAAATACGTTTGTGCTACAGTTGAGCGAAGAAGACCCTGAATGTCTAATTCTTGCTTTGTATGGTTGGGAATTTGACGACTCTAACGAAAAAGCGAAAGCGTATGTTGCCGCAAACAAGGTTAATTGGGATAAAAAAATGGGGAGAGCAGCCGTTGTGGAAGAAGATAATGGCATGTACTTTGACACTTGGAACTTGATCCGGTCTACCGATGACGTGAAATTTTACTTTCCGCGTATGCTTAGTACGGTGAAGAGTTTAGTATCTTCTTTTCGTGCGGAAATGAATAAATAAGTAGCAGGTTGTAGCAGGGGCAAACACACAGGTTTGCCCCTGCGATGTGGGCAAATTTCATATAATTCGTTATAAATTCGTATAACCATTGCAGGATGGTGTCTTATTATAATTGATTCAACTTTCGCAAGTTGTACAATTCATTGAATATGAGAATATTGCAAAGCAATCGTTTTTATAAATCAATGAAAATCAGCGCATCTGTGTTTTTTCATTCCTACGGAATGTCGGTTTGGGGTTGTGTACACCCCGTCCCGCAGGGACTTGAGAACTAAAAACTAAGAGTTGGCTGGCGCAAGCCAATTTTTAGTTTTTAGTTCTCAAGTCCCGCAGGGACTTGCAGAGGAGCGTATTGCGCTCAACTTCTACTGAACGGTACATCCCTACGGGATGTAAGACCGAAATACACTTGCGAAAGTTGAATTCTTAACTTCCATAACTTCTAAGCTTCTGTAACTTCCATAACTTCTATAACTTCTTAACTTCAATTCCCAATTATCATGCAACATTTTCGGTTTATTTACGTTGCTGTGCTCGTTGTTTTTACGCCGAGCATAGTATTTTCTGCGCCCACGCAGCGCGAAATTTCT
>JAIRMD010000251.1 GCA_031258915.1 Prevotellaceae bacterium | reverse complement strand
GCTTTTTTGTAGCTTTCGCTAATGCAGCTCTGCAAGTGCAGCACAACAGGGCACGTAGCGTCAATGAGCGTAACATCGTTTTTGGCGGCAATCTCATAGGTCAGCGGCGGCTCGCCATGCGCGCGAATGAGCGTCGTTACCCCGCGAAGCAGCGCAAGCTGCTCCCTGTTGATCACCTTTAGACCTTTCGATTTCAGCCTGTTGACTTCAACGCTGTTGTGCACTATTTCGCCCAGCGAGTACAGCTCCACGCCGCTGCTGAGCAGCAGCTCTGCCTTTTCGATAGCCCGAATTACGCCAAAGCAAAATCCTGATTTTTCGTCCACCTCTACGTGCATTTCAGCTGGGGTTTAATTTTTTTTGCAAATATACCAAAAGAAGCATTATCTTTGTACGATTTTGGAATTTCATTTTCAGATTCTCAATCGTAAACCATTGACTATTAATCGTTAAGTTGGCTGCTACTAACATTGCTTTCATACTAAATCCTGTTTCGGGCGCGAAGCAAAAGCGAAATTTTCCGCTGCTAATTCGCCGTTTTTTTACGTACGACAAGGGGTTTCGCGCTACCTTTTACCGCACCAGGGCGGCTGGCGATGCTACTGCTATGGCAAAGAAATTTGCCGCCGAAGATTACGACATCGTAGTCGCCATTGGCGGCGATGGCACGGTAAACGAGGTGGCGCAGGCGCTGGTGAACACCAGCACAGCGCTGGGGATTGTGCCTGTTGGCTCGGGTAACGGGCTGGCGCGCCACCTGCACATCCCGATGAGCCCCTGCAAGGCGCTGGCGCGTATTGCAACCGCCAAAGTGCGCTGGGCAGACTACGGGCTGATGAACGGCATCCCCTTTTTCTGCACCGCCGGCGTTGGCTTCGATGCGCTGATAGGAAACAAGTTTGCGCAGGCCGGCTACCGCGGGCTTGCTACCTACATGCAGCAAATTTTGCGCGAATTTGTATCGTACAAGCCCGAAGAATACAACCTCACCGTTGACGGCAAAACAATGCGCCGCAAGGCGTTTCTCATTACGTTTGCCAACGCCTCGCAGTGGGGCAACAACGCCTGCATTGCGCCAGCGGCCAGCGTTTCCGACGGCCTGCTCGACGTGGTGGCGCTGAGCGAATTTCCGCTTTACTGCACTCCCAACATCGGCCTGCGGCTTTTTACCCGGCAAATAGACAGGTGCCGCTACATCGAAATTTTCAGGTGCCGCTCTGCCGCTGTTGACCGCGCTCACAGCGGCTACGTCCACTACGACGGCGAACCTTCGCAAACCGGCAAGCATGTTGAGGTGAAGCTGGTGCAAGGAGCGCTGAAAATAGTGGGGGAGAGGTGTGAGGCATGAGCTTAAAAGTTGGATACTGGGAAAGGGTGGAGGGGTTTGAACTGTTTTTTTTTTACCTTTGCAGGCGCGTACGCACGTGAAAGCGACAATATAATTACAATACAAGCACAATGAAAAAGATTTTTATAGCGGCGGCTACATGCCTCGTGAGCATTGGCGCGTCGGCGCAAATGCAGTTTACCAAAACAGCGCACGATTTTGGGCAAATCCCCGAAACGGGGGGCGATGCCACCTACCTGTTTGAGTTTACCAACATCGGCAAAGCTCCCATCATCATAACCAACGTAGAATCGTCGTGCGGATGCACCACGCCGGAGTGGAGCAAGCAGCCAGTGCTGCCCGGAAAGGCGGGCTTCGTAAAGGCCATCTTCGACCCTAAAGATCGTCCGGGAATTTTTGACAAGGAAATTACCGTATCGACAAAGACGGAGCAGGTGAAGCTTAAAATTTCGGGCGAAGTGCTCCCCAAAGCCAAGAGCATTGCCGACCTGTACCCCCGCGCGGTTGGGACGCTGCGGCTCAAATCGCTCAACATCCCGTTTGCCAACATCTACAGCACCGCAACGGCAACGGATTCGCTCCCCGTCATCAACACCGGAAGCGCGGCGGTAACCATTGCGTTTGAAAACGTCCCCGCCCACCTCGCCGTAAGCGCCCGCCCGCAAACGCTCGGCCCAGGCGAGAAGGGGAGCATTGTGTGCACCTACAGCGCCGCAAAAAAGAACGACTGGGGCTACGTTACCGACAAAGTAACCCTCACGCTCAACGGAGCGGGTCGCAGCGGCGGCGAGCTCGTCATCAGCGCCAGCGTTGACGAGGATTTTTCGGGGCTGCAAGGCGAGCTGCTTGCCAACGCTCCGGTGGCAAAGTTCGCCCAGCGCAGCGTGGAGCTGGGAAGCATGGCGGCCGGCAGCGCCGGCAAGGAATTTACCATTTCCGTTGCCAACGAGGGAAAGAGCGAGCTGCTGCTGCGCAAGGTATCCTCCAGCTGCGACTGCATCACGCTCTCCGGCAGTAACCCCAAAAGCATTAAGGCCGGAGAAGCCGCAGAGCTGAAAGCCTCCTTCAAAGCAGCAAAGCTGAAAGGGAAGGTCAGCAAAAACATCACTGTTATTACCAACGCACCCAAGCAATCGAGCGTGGTGGTGAGGGTTTCGGCTACGGTGAACTAAGATTCACGAGCACCTTGCCAGCAGCGTAACCCAAAGAATGAATTTTACTCTCCCCGTTGGTATGAACAAAGAAGCTATCAAAGCATTTTACGAAGCCAACGCCGCCAAGCGCGAGCGGTGGAACAGGCGCAACCGGTTTTACCACAAGTCGCTGGAGCGCTACTTTTCGCTCATCATTCCGGCGGGTAAGCGGGTGGCGGAGCTGGGCTGCGGGTCGGGCGACCTGCTCAGCGCCGTGAAGCCCTCCTACGGGCTGGGCGTAGATTTTTCGCAGGCGGTGATAGCGATTGCGGAGCGCAAGTACCCTCACCTCCACTTCAAAGTTGCCGACGCTGAGGCGCCGGACGTTAGCGAAACCTTTGACTACATCATCATCAGCGACCTGCTGAGCGCCCTATGGGATGCGCAGAAGTGCATCAGCCAGCTGCGCACGCTGTGCTCGCCCAGCACCCGCGTGGTGATTTCGCAGTACAGCTACGCCTGGGAGCCGCTGATAAAGCTGCTGCAGCGCCTTGGCCTGAAGCAAAAGCAGCTTACCCAAAGCTGGTTCTCGCAGGAGGACGTGAAGAGCTTGCTGCACCTCGAAAATTTTGAGGTAATCGTAACCCACGAAAAGCTGCTGCTACCTCTCTACATTCCGCTTGCTAACTTTATTTTCAACCGCTTGCTGGCCAACCTGCCGCTCGTGAGCAAGCTGAACTTGCTGCGGATAATGGTAGCGCGCCCCGTATCCGGCGGCTCGTGCGAGCCTTCGGTCTCCATCGTTATTCCGGCGCGGAACGAAAGAGGTAACATCGAAAACGCCATTAAGCGCACGCCGGAGTTCGGCTCACACCGCGAGTTTATCTTCATGGAGGGGCGCTCGTCGGACGGCACCTACGAGGAGATGCTGCGCGTGCGCGATGCCTACCCCGAAGCGGACATCAAAGTGTTCCGGCAGCGCGGCAAGGGTAAGGGCAACGCCGTGCGGGAGGCCTTTGACCTTGCCACCGGCGACGTGCTGATGATACTCGACGCCGACCTGACCATGCCGCCAGAGGAGCTGCCCAAGTTCTACGATGCCCTGCGCTCCGGCAAGGGGGAGTTCATCAACGGCTGCCGGCTGGTGTACCCCATGGAGAAGCACGCCATGCGGTTTTTGAACCTGCTAGCCAATAAATTTTTCGGGTGGTTCTTTTCCTTCCTGCTGGGGCAGCGGCTCAAGGACACGCTTTGCGGCACCAAGGCGCTCTACCGGCGCGACTACGAAAACATCAAGGCCAGCCGCAGTTACTTTGGCGACTTCGACCCCTTTGGCGACTTCGACCTGCTCTTTGGCGCCGCCAAGCAAAACCTCAAAATTGTGGACATGATTATCCGCTACAAAGACCGCGAGTATGGAAGCACGCAAATCAGCCGCTTCCGGCACGGGCTGCTGCTGATACGCATGAGCCTGTTTGCCGCAAAAAAGATGAAGTTCACCTGAGAAGATGAGGGGTGAGAAGATGAGGGGTGAGGCGCACGGGCGTGCGGGCACCTCATACCTCATGCCTCACACCCCGCGCAAGCCCCCTCAAGATTTGCTTTTTCTCGGGGTGCACCCTGCTTTTTTCAGTCTATCCACTATGCTTGTGGCGAAAGCTTTTCTTACTTCATCGGCGGCCTCATTTTCGGCCACCTTCTCGTACCAGAAAAGCGCCGTGCTTTCGTCTTTTTTCAGAATATCACCCACGCCAAAGTAGTACGCGGAGGCCAGCGAGTACTGGGCGCCCTCGTTGCCGGCCAGCGCGGCTTTTCTGTACCAGCTCAGCGCCCTGCGCTCGCTTGGATCTACGCCTTTTCCGTACTCGTAGCACAGCCCTACATGCCACTGTGCGTGCGCAACGCCTTGCTTGGCAGCCCTCTTGTACCAGTGGGCGGACAGCCTGTCGTTTTCGGGTACGCCCTCGCCCAGCTCGTACATGCTGCCTACCCTCGTTTGAGCTATTTCGTCGCCCTGCTCTGCTGCCTTTTTCATCCAGTAAAATGCCTGCTTGAAGTTTTCCTTAACGCCCAACCCATTGTAGTAGCAGTCGCTCAAAAGGAACTGCGCCCCGGCGTGCCCCTCTTTGGCCGCCTGCCTGAACAGGGCGACGGCTGTTGCGTAGTCTTTTTTCTCGTAGCGCCGGGCGCCTTGGTAAAACAGCTTGGCTGTTTGAGGAAGCTCGTGAGGTTTACCCACAAAAATTTTGGAATTTTGTGCCCGCAAAGCATTTGAAAACCGCTTTATCGTATAGAATAGCATCATTTTTTCCACAACCAGTAGCAGTATATGTTTGTTTTTCCAGTTCTAAAATCTTCAAGAAGAAATAGAAAAGCGTGGGACAACTTACCCGCTTCTGAGGTCTTAGGATACCATTGGTGCAAATAAGTAAGCCCACGCTGTTTACAGCATGAGCGTGAACTACTTATTCTGTGCACCTATGAAATTTCCTAAGTTCCAGAAGCGAGAATAAAAGCTAACGCTTTCTCTATATATGGTTGCTTGTTACGTTACATTGTCGCGATTATTTGGCATTGCATCTACAGCTGAATTAGATATTTTCAGCACAAAATTTAACCCGATCCCCGCCGCTTGTACGGCGTGAAGGTGGCATCTGCTCCCTACTCGCTGCCAGCTTGATAGCAGCAGCTTAGCGCGTAGCTATGCTTAGAAGCAGCACAGGTAGCAGCCTTTGTACAGAGCAATCGTTTTGTTTTGCACATGTTACTAATTTTTCAAGTAAATAAAATAACGATTACAAAGGTAGTGCTTTTTGCACAAAAACCAAAATCTGTACATTTGACGCGCAATATTTGGCAAAAGAATCGGGCAGCGAGGCGGGGATGCAGAGGCTGATTGCGCTGTTTGCGCCGGAGGACTTTGCTGGATAAAAACATCAACCATCATTTGCCTCTCCAGCGGAGAGCTGCGTAAAACCTTAATCGCTGGCGTGCGAAAGCCAGCCCCCCAACGGCGCCGGAAAGTCAACACAAATCGCTGATATACGCTACCCACTGCTTCAGCGAGGTGCCGAAGTGCATTGCCCGGCAAAAAAACCTGACGGTGGAGCATCGCTGCCTCTAACCAGTGCAATTCAAGTTGTGCTTTAAGCGGCTACAAATCAACTGTAAGTTGCAATATATGTGCATGTTATGATTTTTCGGAAAGATGCTAAATAGTTATAATCAGCAAAAAACAGATAAAAATCTCTTTTTTATTAAGGATTTCCACAATAGTTTACTAACTTCGCACGAATTATACAAGAACCATATTTTTGCGAGATATGAAAAAAATATCACTTATAGCTGCTGCATTAGGCCTGAATGTTGGCCTGTTGCAGGCACAGGAAATAGATCCGGTATCGCTTAAAACCGCTACCGTAAGTCAGGCAACGGCGGGGGAATCTTTCACGGTAAGGCTTTTCATTGCCAAAAATAGCAACGTGGAGGGATTTGCGCGCTTTCACGTAGATTTGCCCAAAGGTTTTGAAGCTGAGCCAATAGATGCCGAGAGCTCCGATGCGGTTTTTGATTTTCGTGACCAGCGCGTGCGCTTCGTTTGGGCCAGCCTGCCCGCAACGCCGGAGATTAACATTGCCTACCTCATTCGCATCACCGAGCCGCGCCTCAAGGGTAACCTGCAGCTGGCCGGACGGTTTACCTACATGGTTGGCCAGGAGCGAAAAACTGCTGATGCAAATGTTGATGTTACCATTGTACCCTCCCCGCAGGTGGCAGCGTCGGATGCCATAGATATTGAGGAATACCAAAACGAAGATGCGCAGCCGCAGGGAATCTTTCCGGATGTGGCAGCGTCGGATGCCATAGATATTGAGGAATACCAAAACGAAGATGCGCAGCCGCAGGGAAGAGTTTTTCCGGATGCAGCTTCGGTAGCCTCTGCCGTTGGAGCCGGTAGCAAATCGGTGAATACCTTCAACATCTTTGTCGTGCGGCAAAAGCCATATATGGTTGATAACGAATACTATGTCAACATTCAGGTGGCTAAATCTTCGTTTAGCGGGAGCGGAGCGGTTGAAGAGGAGCTGGCTGCTCCGGTGTCGAAGATTGAGGCTATCGAAACTAAGGGTGCGCAGTTTGCGGTTAATGGCGCCAAGCTAAGCTTTACATGGGCTGAGATGCCGAAGGATACCGGCAGCTTTGTGATTGCCTACAAGGTTACGCCGTGGCATGGAAATGCGCCGCTTTCCATACGGGGAATCTTCACCTACAGCGATAGCAGCGGTAACGCTGCAAGCGTAAACATTGTAGAGCGTGAGGTAGATTTTAGCGTTCACGTTCCTGTTCCTCCGCTTGTTGCCGCTTACCAACCCCCCGAAGCGCCGGTAGTAAAGCAGCCGGCGAGCCGGCCCGTACAGCGTGGCTTGGTGTTTAAGGTGCAGCTGCTGGCAACCCGGCAACCTGTACAGAACCGCGATGCCTACTTTAAGAGGTACAACGTTAACGATGTGGTTACGGAAGAAGTGTACGAAGCCGACCCAAGAGCATACACCTACAAGTATGTGGTTGGCCCGTTCAGAAAGTACGAGCAAGCTCAGAGCTACCGCGATCAGGTATGGCGAAAAGGCATTACCGATGCGTTTGTTACCTGCTACTACAACGGAAACCGCATTACCATACAGGAGGCTTTAATGATTTCAAATAAAAAACGTTGAGAGAGCGTGAGGCCGGGCAAGGCTACCTCAACCACCTGCCCGGCGTGATTGCCATCAACATTGCTGGCTTTGGCTTCCTGCCCTTGCCGATGTGCATACGATTTTTCACCGATTTTATGTGCGCTCCGTTCGCTGGCCGCTCACGGCTACGCCATACCACAAAATTCAGCATCTTAATCCTGCCTGCCTGCGGGCAGGATTAATAGCGATGCGTAATACTAAAGCTATATATTCTCATGAAAAAAATTCTTACTTTATCATGCCTTATGGCGGTAGCCGGAATAGCAGCTACGGCAAGCGCACAAGTCGTTTGGGGTGGCAGAGCGGGGCTGTGCTACTCAACGGTAACTTCCTTTGGCTCCGATAATTACGATGATTACGACGATGACGATGATGATGATGATGATGATGATGATGACGACGATGACCACAACAACAGGCGTATAGCCGGAAAAGCAGGCCTTGAAGTAGGCCCAACCTTGTACTACGCCCTAAAGGAGAACATTTACCTCAACTCCGGCGCCATGTTTAGCATGAAAAACTTCAAGGTTAGAGGTGGGAGCTTAAACCTTTACTACATTGAAGTGCCCTTGTCTATAGGCTACGCGGTTCCTCTTGGAGGTTTAGATCTTTACGCCCAGGCGGGTTCCTACGTAGGGGTTAAGTTAGGAGAACGCTTTACCATTAGCAATCATGAAGATAGCGATGGCAAAGATTACGGCGTAGGCAGCTTTAATGCAGGGGTGGGCTTGGCTGGCGGCATCAACATTAAGCGATTTAAAATTGAGGTGGGCTACCAGTACGGTTTGAAAAATGTGCTCAAAGGAGATAGCGATAACAGGATAACCCTTGGCTCTGTGTTCACCGGCATCAGCTACATCTTTTAGCGCACTATGCCTAAGCATAGCTACGCTACCCCATTTAAGCTACACGTAAAATTTCTATTTTTTTTATCGCGCTATGAAACGAATAATAATCTGCTTAGTAATTCTTTTGCAAGTATTTGCTCAACCTCTGTCGGCACAGGAAAAAAAGCCGAAGGTGGCTGTCTTTGACCCTGTAGGCGCCGCCAAAAGCAATGACGAAGAGGTGTCCATCGTTGTTCGCGAGATGGTGAGCGCTGCCATCGTAAACACCGGAAAGTACAACATCGTTGAGCGCTCGCTGATAGACCACGTGCTGAAAGAGCAAGAGTTTTCCAACTCTGGAATTGTGGACGAATCGCAGGTCAGCGCCATCGGGAAGCTGGCGGGCGCCAACAAGGTGGTGCTGTCGGTGCTCTCCTCTGCCGGCAGCGACAAGGTAATGCTGAGCTTGAAAATCATTGACGTGGAGAGCGCCAGCGTAGAAAGCCAAAAAATCAAGGTGATGAAGCCCGACGCGCTGCTGGACGAAATCACGCCGTTAGCCTTAGCGCTTATCGGCGAGAGCGATGCGCTACCGTCCGATTTTTTGCCGTCATCTTCCTCCTCCTCGCAGGCCAAAAGCGGAGAGGTAACGCTGGAGTTTCCGGGCGTGGCCTACAGCAAAAACCCCACAGTGCGGCTGCTCGTAGATGGGCAGCCGGTGGGCAGCGGCACGCTCAACCAGGGGTTTACTATCCGATTTACGGACACCCGCCCCGGCAGGCACACGGTGAAAGCAGAGTGGTCGGGGCTTATCGCTTCCAGGACCCACACCATCAACACCGCAGCCCGGCAGCGCTACACATTTGAGTACGCCAAGACAGGCTTTGGCTACGTATTTCAGCTAAAAAAATAAATCCTTAAAATTAGGCAATCCATGAGTGGCCAACAAGCACAATTTGCCTCTACTTTAAACTGAAATCTTCCATTGGACATCCAATCTTTACCCTCTAAGCTGCTGGAGAACGCCGTACAGGAAATGTCGTCGCTGCCGGGCGTAGGGCGCAAGACCGCGCTGCGGCTTGTGCTGCACCTGCTCAAGCAGCCACGCGAGCAGGTGCAGCGATTTGGCGCATCCTTCATCACGCTGCGCAACGAGGTAAAAAAATGCCGCGTGTGCAGCAACATTTCGGACAGCGACACGTGCTGCGTATGCTCCAACCCTCACCGCGACCACAGCACCATTTGCGCTGTAGAGAGCATTAAGGATGTGATGTCGATTGAAGGCACGGGGCAGTACCGCGGCGTGTACCACGTGCTGGGCGGCATCATCTCGCCAGTTGACGGCGTTGGGCCGTCGGATTTGACGCTTGACGAGCTGGTGGTGCGCGTTGCCGCAGGCGACGTGAAGGAGGTTATCGTTGCGCTGAGCACCACCATGGAGGGCGAAACAACTGCTTACTACCTGTACAAAAAGCTGCACAGCTACCCCGTGCACATCTCTGCGCTGGCGCGAGGCGTAGGCTTTGGCGACGAGCTCGAGTACGCAGACGAAATTACGTTAGGCCGCTCTATAAAAAACCGCACACCGTTTGAAAATATTTTTGGCAGCAGGCAGGGGTAGAGGCGCTACGCGCACCGCAGATTCAGCAGATAAGCAGCCTCCTGCTATAGCAGGAACTGAAACAAATCGGGCTTTTCGTTGAGGTATTCGTACACCACGCCGTACTCGTCCATGCGGGCAATCAGCCCATCAAAATCCTCCTTTTGGCGCAGCTCTACGCCAATGACCACAGGTCCTTTGTCGCGGGAGTGCTTTTTTTTGTACTCAAAGTGCGTAATGTCGTCGGCGGGGCCGAGCACATGGTCGAGGAACTCCCGCAAGGCGCCGGCGCGCTGCGGCAGGCGCAGCACAAAGTAGCGCTTCAGCCCCTCGTACAGCAGCGAGCGCTCCTTTATTTCCTCCATGCGCGTAATGTCGTTGTTGCTGCCGCTCACCACGCACACCACCGTTTTGCCCTTAATCTTATCCCTGTAAAAATCCAGCGCCGAAATGGATATTCCGCCGGCCGGCTCCACCACAATGGCGCTTTCGTTGTAGAGCTGCAGGATGGTGGAGCAAATTTTACCTTCAGGCGCCAGCACGATATCGTCAAGCGCTTCCTGGCAAATGGCAAAGGTTAGCTCGCCAACGCGCCGCACCGCCACGCCGTCGGCAAAAGTATCGATTTCCTTTAGCGATACAACCTTTCCGGCATCTATAGAAGCTTTCATGGAGGCGGCGCCTACCGGCTCCACGCCAATAATTTTGGTCTCGGGGCTGATGGCTTTAAACACGCTCCCCACGCCTGCCGCCAGCCCGCCGCCGCCGATGGGCACAAACAGGTAGTCGATGGGCTGGGCTGCGTCGTTCAGGATGTCGAGGCCTACCGTAGCCTGCCCCTCTATCACCTTTTCGTCGTCGAAAGGGTGGATGAACGTGCTCCTGTGCTCCTCGCAAAACCGCATGGCCTCGGCGTAGGCATCGTCGAACGTGTCGCCTGCCGAAACGATTTCGATGCTGCTTTTGCCAAACATCTTTACCTGCTTCACCTTTTGGCTGGGCGTAGGCGTGGGCATGAAAATAGCCCCGCTGATGCTCAGCGCGTTGCAGGCAAACGCCACCCCCTGCGCGTGGTTCCCGGCGCTTGCGCAGACCACGCCGCCGGACAGCTGCGACTTGGTCAGCGACGCTATTTTGTTGTACGCGCCGCGAATTTTGTAGGAGCGCACCTGCTGCAGGTCTTCGCGCTTGAGCAGGATATTTGCGGAATACTGCTCGCTCAGCGCCAC